>JAWVEC010000177.1:0-5991 GCA_033856975.1 Gaiellales bacterium | reverse complement strand
ATGCGCGGGAACGCCATCCGGCGGGCGCCGATCATCAGCGGCACCATGTAGTGGCCGAACGGGCCGAGGATGATGCTGGACACCATCATCACCATCATCGCGCCGTGCAGCCCGACGATCGTCAGGTACTGGCCGGGGGAGAACACCGGCGGCGACGGGCGCAGCAGGTTGGTGCGGATAAGCATCGCGTTCAAGCCGGCGATGAAGAAGAAGACCCCGATCCCCCACAGGTACTGCAGCCCGATCACCTTGTGGTCGGTGTTGGCCGTCAGATAGCGCCAGATGCCGCCGCTGCTCTTGACCACGTTCGGCGGGCGGCGGCCGATCATGCGCCGGAAGGGATACTCGAGCAGCCCCAGGCCGGCCAAAAAGCCGATCGTCGCGAACGAGTAGCCGGAGAAGACCGAGACGTCGTTCTGATCGATCGCCGCCACCCAGTCGAGGTGCGTACCGACCCGGTTTCCGATCCAGACACCGATGATGAAGCCGATCGCGGCGCCGATCACGCCGGTGAAGACATTGGCGCCGTACAGCGGCGAGCGCGGTTTGCTCAGTTGCACGGTCTGCTCCCTGGCTCTGCTGTCGGAATGGCTGGGGTCATCCCGCCCGGCCGATCGGGTCGGGGAAGTAGATGCTGTGGTACGGCGGCAGCTGTGCGGTGCCCGGTGCGTTTGTGGTCTGCTGCTGGGCGATCCAGCTGGCGAAGTCGGCCTTGGACAGCACCCGGCCGGTGCCGGACATCGCCCCGTGCCAGACGCCGCACAGCTCTGCGCAGCGCACCGTGAACGAGCCGACCTTGTGCGGCGTGACGTCGGCCAGGTTCTCGGTGCCCGGCACGGCGTCCACCTTCACACCGAGCTGATAGGCCCAAAACGAGTGGATCACGTCCAGCGAGGTGACGTGGAACACGACGGTGCGTCCGGCCGGCAGCGCCAGCTCGGTCGTCTCGACGCCGCCGTACTGCGGATAGCGGTACGTGAACTGCCACTGCTGCGACACGACCTGCACCTGGAGCGCGTCTGACGGCGCGGCCGAGATCAGCGTCGCGCCCTGGCCTCCGCCCGAGCCGGCCGCGTCCGACTCGGTGGCGTACAGCGCGTAGGTGCCGTAGGCGGCCAGGAACAGCACCACGATCACGGTGCCGGCCACCCAGAAGCCCTGCAGGCGAGCGTCGCCGTGCAGCGGCGGGCCGTCCTCGAGCAGCTCGCCGCGCTGGCGGAAGTTGGTCAAGGCATAGCCGAAGAAGGCCAGCAGCCCGAGCGTGATCGGCGTCAGGATGATCGCGATGATCGTGTTCGCCTCGCGCTGCTCGTGCGCCTGCGCGGTGGCCGTCCCGGGCGGCATGTGCGGCTCGAGCCCGAACCAGACGGCCAGCACGCCCACCACCGACAGCACCAGCCAGATCACCGCGATCCGGCGCATGTGCATATCCTCCCGCGGCCCGGCGCTATGCGACATTCAGGTACCCGTCCATCCAGCCGAGCGTCTGCATCGGACCGCCGAAGCCGTTCTGGAAGCCGGCCGCGCAGGGCACGAAGCACTGCCAGTGGTAGTGGCCCGGCTTGCCGGTGCGGATGGTGAAGGTGATCGTGCGGTGCGCCATCGAGGTCTCGCACGGCGTCACCGAGCACTGGTTGGGAGCGTCGTCGGCGACACCTGGCACCTCCACGCTGACGCCCATGTCCGGGATCGCGAAGGTGTGCGACGCCTCGTCGGGATTGGCGACGTCGAGCGTCTTTCCGTCCACGATCTCGACCCCGCCGACCACACCTCGCGGCTGTGACCAGAGCGGGTTTCGCAGTCCGCTGGCGCCGTCGTAGTTCTCGATCGTGAACTTGACCAAGCTGTGGGCGGGCAGGTCGACGATGGTGCTGTGCACCCAGTGCTTCTGGCTGTCCAGGGTCAGGTACGAGACCCAGTCGGGATGGGGCTGGTGGCCGAACGAGGCGACGGTCTGGAACGTCACCGAGGCGGTGCCGCCGCTGGTGGTGGCGCGCACGGCGGGCGGGAAGCTGACCACCCACGACAGCACGTACCAGCTGATCAGCGCGACCGAGATCGCGATGCCGATCGCCAGTGCGACGATCCTGGCCCTGAGTGTCAAGCGCTCATCACGCCGCGGACTTTCCGTCTCGCCGGGGCCGTCGTCAAGGAATTCTGCGGCACTGTCATCCCGCTGTCATCTACGGTCGCATGGATAGGCGGCCGCGGCTCTGCAATACTGTCGGCGATCCAGACCCGGAGGGATCGATGCGGCTCCTGATCGTCGAGGATGAGAACCTGATCGCGCGGTTCGTCGCACGCGGGCTGCAATCCGAGGGCTACACCACGGGCGTCGCGTCAGATGGCGAGACGGCCTGCCAGAGGCTGCAGGAGGAGGAGTGGGATCTCGTCATCCTCGACCTGCTCCTGCCGGCCCGCAGCGGGTTCGAGGTGCTGGCCGAGCTGTCGCGGGCCGCGAACCAGGTGCCGGTGCTGGTGCTGTCGGCGCGTCGCACGGTTGACGTGAAGGTGGCCGCGCTGGACGCGGGCGCGACCGACTTCCTGGCCAAGCCGTTCGCGCTCGACGAGCTGCTGGCGCGAGTCAGGGCACTGCTTCGCCGCACCCGCTCATCCGCCCGGGGCGGGCCGCCGCTCGAACCGGCGCATGAGTTCTCGCTGGACGGACCGTCACGCAGCCTGTGCTGGGACGACGGGCGCCGGCTCTCATTGTCGGAGCGCGAGTACGGCCTGCTCGAGTACCTCCTGCGGTGGCCCAACGAGACGGTGTCGCGCGAGCGGATCCTGAGCGCCGTGTGGGAGTACCAGTTCGACCCGCGCTCGAACGTCGTCGACGTCTACGTGGGGCGCCTACGTCGCAAGCTGCATCCCGCGATCCGAATCGAGACCGTCCGCGGCGGAGGCTATTGCCTGCGCGCCGGCTGAGCCGACCGGAAGCTCGATCGTGAAGGCGGTGCCCTCGCCGGGCTCACTCGAGACCGAGATCGAGCCGCCGTGCGCCTCCACCACGGCTCGCACGATCGAGAGCCCCAGCCCGGCCCCGCCGCCGCTTCGGTTGCGGTCGCGGTCGACCCGGTAGAAGCGTTCGAAGACGTGTCCCAGCGCGGCCGGCGGGATGCCGGGGCCGCGGTCGGCGACCGTCACCAGCACGCTGCCCCGCCACCGCGCGGCGGTGACCGCGATGCGGTCGCCCTCGGCCGTGTGGCGGACGGCGTTTTCGACCAGCTCGTCGATCGCGATCGACATCCGGTCGCGGTCGACGACGACGGTGACGTCCGGGATCTCTCCCAGCACCCACTCGCGCGGCGTGGCCAGGCGCCAGCGCTGGAGCAGCTCGTCCATGAACGGCACCAGCCGGGTCTCAGCCGGCAGCAGGAAGCCGGGAGTCGGGGCGCCCTCGATCAGCAGCAGCTGGTCGATCAAACGCTGCATCCGCTCCAGCTCCCCGACCACCGTCTCGCAGATCGTGCCCACCTCCTCGCTGTCGGCGCTGTGGTAGCGGTGCAGCAGATCGATGTGGCCACGTGCGATCGTGATCGGCGTCAACAGCTCGTGTGACGCGTTCGAGACGAACTCGCGCTGGCGGCGCAGCGTCATGCGCAGGTCGGATGCCAGCCGCTGGCTCTCGGCCATGGCCGCCTGGCGCCGGCGCACGTGGTAGACCATCGCCAGGAACATCAACCCCATCAGCGGCACCTCCGTCACCTCGGCCCAGTCCTCGCGGGCGTTGTGCACCGCCAGCAGGGTCACACCGCCGGCGGTCACGCTCACGAACGTGATGCCGGCGATGGTTCCCCGGCCATGCCACATGCGGTACCCGTACAGCAGCGTGAAGCTGACATAGATCAGGTGGAAGGGAACCGTCTCCCAGCCGTGCGGCCAGCCGTTCTCGATCAGCGCCAGCATCGTGATCAGATTGAGGATGGCGAACGCCACCCAAGCAGCCTCGAGGCGATTGGTCGCGATCAGCCGGCGTACGCTGCTCGGTGACACCGAGTTAGCGTACCGCCTGCCGTGAACCGAGCGTGCGGCGGCCCGATCCGGTGGCTGAAAGGAGCTCTGGGTCAGGCGGCCAGGCGCTCATCGGCTGCCACCATTGCGGGCAGCATCGCGGGCAGCTCGATCAGCTCGTGGCGGTCGCCGGTCAGCGACCATCCCACCAGCAGGCCGAGCGCCCCGCCGATCAGGGCAAGGGCCACGGCTGACGCCAGCAGCGCGTCGCCCGCCAGGTGGCCGACACCGGCCAGGACGGGGATGTTGAGCAGGATAGCTCCGGCGAGCGCGGTCTTGGTGATCGTGGTCATGGTCGGCTCCTTCGTGGTAGTCGGGATGAGGGCGCGATCGGCGCCTCCGTCACACCATGGCGGACGAATCTGAGAGTCGGCTCAGAATCGGCCGTCAGCCGGCGCTGATCTCCGATTCAACTGAGTCGGTAGATGTGTGTTTACGACTCAGATGTTGCATCGTCCGACCGGGTGTGGCAGACTGCGGCATCGACCGGCGCGACGGGGCGCCGGCGGAAGCGGTTTTCGATGGAGCAACGAGGCTCCGGTCCCACGATGGGACCGGAGCCTCGTTGCGTTTCTGGCAACGGCGAGGTGGGAGGTGGCGGGGTGTCCACGGGCGACTTGACGGTGGGAATCAACACGGTGTGGGTGGTGGTGGCTGCGGTGCTGGTGATGTTCATGCAGGCCGGGTTCGCGTTTCTCGAGGCGGGAATGACGCGGATGAAGAACGCGGGACACGTGGCCGCCAAGAACGTTCTCACGTTTGCGCTCTGCTCGCTCGTCTACTGGGCGGTCGGGTTCGGGATCGCGTTCGGCGACGGCAACGGCGTGATCGGGACGAGCGGCTTCCTGCCGGACGCCTCGTCACTGCTCTCGGTCGGGTCGGCGCCGTTCAGCTTCTTCGGCTCGATCCCGGGCGCCGCGGCCTACCTGTTCGAGGTGGTGTTCGCGGGCGTGTCGGTGGCGATCGTTTGGGGCGGGATGGCCGAGCGGGCGAAGCTGTGGGTGTACTTCGCGTTCGGAGCGGTGTTCACGCTCATCTACTCCGTGGTCAGCCACTGGGTCTGGCACAGCGATGGCTGGCTGTTCGGTCTCGGCATGCAGGACTTCGCCGGCTCGACGGTGGTGCACTACCAGGGGGCGCTGGCCGCCCTGGCCGGGGCGATCCTGCTCGGGCCCAGGATCGGGCGGTTCGGTCCCGGCCGGCGCGCGAACGCGATCGCCGGCCACAACCTGCCCTACGCGGTGCTGGGCACGATCATCCTCTGGTTCGGCTGGTTCGGCTTCAATCCCGGCTCGACGCTGGGGATCGCCTCGGGCGACCGGATCGGCTTCTTCGCCTACGTCGCCACCACGACCAACCTGGCCGCGGCGGCCGGCGGGCTGAGCGGCATCCTGGTCAGCTGGGCGTTCGTACAGCGCAAGCCCGACCTCTCGATGCTGCTGAACGGCGTGCTGGCGGCGCTGGTCGCGATCACCGCCGCCTGCGGCTTCGTCGCCCCGTGGGCGGCCGTGCTGATCGGCGCAGTGGCCGCTGCCGTGGCGGTGTGGGGGATCGGCCTGGTGGAGCGGATCGGCATCGACGATCCGATCGGGGCGGTGGCGGTGCACGGCATGGCCGGCATCTGGGGCACGCTGGCCACCGGCCTGTTCGCCGAGCCGTCGCTGGCCTCGACGCTTGCCACCGGCCGCGGCGGGCTGCTCCTGACCGGCGATCCGCACCAGCTCGGCGTGCAGGCGCTGGGCCTGGTGGCGGTGGGCGCCTTCACCTTCAGTCTGTCGTTCGCCACGCTGTGGCTGTTCGACCGGCTGTGGGGCATCCGGGTGGAGGAGCGCAGCGAGGTGGACGGGCTCGACCTGGCCGAGCACGGCACCTGGGGCTATCCCGAGTTCGCCGGGGTGGGCGTGCCGTCCGTGGTGGATGCGCGCCGGGCGACGGTGGCCGGGCGCGAGCCGGATCCTCAGCCGGTGTGAGCCAACGACG
>JAWVEC010000176.1:0-5047 GCA_033856975.1 Gaiellales bacterium | reverse complement strand
GTGGCCGAGTCGGCGCTGCTGATGGATGTGCTGACCGGAGGTGACGCGCTGGCGGGACTGGGGGAGGGCGTGCAGGGACTGCGGGTGGCCTGGTCGCGCGACCTCGGCTTCGCCGCTGCCGAGCCGGTGGTGGTGGCGGTGTGCGAGGCGGCGGCGCGCAGCTTCGCCGCGCTGGGTGCGGTGGTGGAGGAGGCGCATCCGCGGCTGGCCGATCCGTGGCCGATCGTGGACGCGATCTGGTGCGCGAACCAGGCGGCGCCGTTCGTGGATGGGCGGCTGGCGGAGGTGCGCGACCTGCTCGACCCCGGCCGGTTGCCGGTGATCGAGCGCGGGCTGGCGATGGCGGCCACCGAGCTGCTCGCGGCGCACGCCGGGAAGGCGCGCTACGCAGAGGGCTGGGACGCGTTCATGCGCGACCACGACCTGCTGCTGACGCCGACGCTGCCGGTGACCGCGTTCGAAGCGGGGCTCGACCAGCCCGGCTCGGTTGCCGGGCGCCCGACCGAGTATCTCTCCTGGACGGCATTCACGTACCCGTTCAACGTCTCCGGCCAGCCGGCGGCGACGGTGCCCTGCGGCAGCGTCGACGGCCTGCCGGTGGGGCTGCAGATTGTGGGCCGTCGCGGTGCGGACGCGCTGGTGCTGCGCGCTGCCGCGGCGTTCGAAGCGGCGCACCCGTGGAGATTTCCGCAAGGCTGAAGCGCGACCCCGCGCGCTTCTGGTATAGAAGCACCGTTCATGACCGAACGTTGGAGAGACATCGCCGGCCCGGTGGGGCTGCTGCCCACCGGCGAGCGAAACGCGATCAGCGACGTTCCCGGCGTGCTGGTCGGCCACTCGCAGGCCGAGAGCGGCGAGCTGACCGGCGTCACCGTGATCACCCCGCCGTCGCTGCCGGTGCGGGCCGGCGTCGCCACGGTGAACGGCGTCGGCGAGCTGACCAAGAAGCTCGAGATCGACGAGTGGGGCGTCATCCAGACCAGCATCTACCTGTGCGGCACCCACGCCCTGGGCATGGTCTACCACGCCGCCGTGCTGGCCGAGGGCGGCGATCCCGACAACACGCTGATCCCGGTGGTGGGGGAGTGCGACGACGGCGATCTGGCCGACTCGCGCACCATCACGGTCGACGACGTGCTGCGGGCACGGGCGGCGCTGTCGGCCGACGTGGCGGAGGGCTCGGTGGGCGGCGGCACGGGGATGACCTGCTTCGAGTTCGCCGGCGGTATCGGCACGGCGTCGCGCACCATCGGCGACCACACGCTGGGCGTGCTCTTGATGTGCAACTTCGGTGAGCGGGAGCGGCTGACCGCGGGCGGCCTGCGGTTCGAGCCGGCCGCCGAGCCGGCACCGGCCGAGGGCTCGTGCATCGCCGTCTGCGCGACCGACGCGCCGATGACCGCGTTGCAGCTGCGGCGGCTGGCGCTGCGCCCCCTGCTGGGCCTGGCCCGGGCGGGCTCCTACGCCCACAACGGCTCCGGCGAGATTGCGGTCGCGTTTACCACCGCCCGGGAGCAGACGCTCGAGACGGCTGCGCTGAACCCCTACTTCGCGGCCGCCTACGAGGCCGCCGAGGAGGCCGTCTACAACTGCCTGGTGGCCGATCGCCCGCCGCTGCGAAAGCGCGACGGCAGCCTGCAGCCGGAGTTCCCAAAGCACCTGCTCACCGGCACGTGATGGGGCTTGGATAGGATCCCGGCATGAGCGAGGGACTGAAGGTCGAGCTGCGGATGCGGCTCTCGGCGGCGGACGCCCACTACGGTGGCAACCTGGTCGACGGCGCGCACGGGCTCGAGATCTTCGGCGACATCGTCACCGAGCTGGCGGTGCGCACCGACGGCGACGAGGGCCTGTTCGCCGGCTATGAGAAGGTCGAGTTCCTGGCGCCGATGTACGCCGGTGACTTCGTGCGGGCGACCGGAACGATCGTCCGTATGGGCAACACCAGCCGCACGGTCGATCTGGAGCTGTGGAAGGAGATCACCGCCCGCGCTGACGTCAGCGAGTCGGCCGCCGACCTGCTCGAGGCTCCGCAGCTGGTCACGCGCGCCCGCGGCACGTACGTGGTCAAGAAGGAGTTCCATCGCGGCCTCGGTGGGCACGGCGCGTAAGCAACGTGTCTGGCACGGGTGGTGCGGCTTCGGTGCCGGGCACCATCGAGCGGCAACCAGCGCTCGGCCGCAAAGAGACGACTGCACGGCGCCGGGCAACCGCCGACGCGGCAACAACCGCACGGTCGCAGCTCGATCGTGCCAGGCACCGCTGCGCGTTGCCTGGCACGGGTGGTGTGGCCTTGGTGCCGGGCAACGGCCGAAGGCCGGTGCCGGGCGCCATCGAGCGGCGACCAGCGCTCGGCCGCAAAGAGACGGCTGCACGGCGCCGGGCCACCGCCGACGCGGCCGGGCGAGCGGGGGTCTGACTCCAAACGGGTCTGAAGCTTCGGACGGTTGGGAACCGATCGGCCGTGTGAGCGTCTGAACAGGCATGAGATGGATGATCGTGGCGGTGATGCTGACGTTGCTGACCGGCTGTGGCCAGGCCGGAGGCGATTCGGCCGCCCGCGGGCGGCTGGCGGTGGTCGTGGCTGCGGCGCCGACCTGTCCGGTCGAGCAGCTGTCAGAGCCGTGCGATCCGCGCCCGGTCAACGCGGCATCGCTGCTGGTCGAGAGGCCAAACGGCGATCGCGTGCTCGAGCTGACCGTCCACGCCGGACGAGCCGACAGCGGCAGCGCGGGTCTCGCGGCGGGTCGCTACCAACTCGTCGCACAGAAGGCGAACGGCGTCCTGGGCACACCCGCGCCGGTCGCGTTCACGATCCACGCCGGTGGCGTTACCCGGCTGACCCTGACCTACGACACCGGCATCCGGTAGCCGCGTGGCCGGTTCTCCGCTACCGCGTGCGGCGGCTGAGCCGGCCGATCAGCGCGTGCAGGCCGATGCCCGCCACCAGGGCGGCCGCGCCGGCCAGGCGCAGCGCCGCCGACGAGCTGAGCAGCAGCACCAGCCCGACGCCGCAGGCCACGCCCAGCACGTCATCGGGCTCGCGGGCACGCCGGCCGACAACGATGATGGCGATGATCGTCAGCGGCAGCGCGATCAGGAACATCGGCGTCAGCGCGAAGCCCATCAGGACGCCGACCACCACCCAGGCCACGAACGGTCTGCGGGCGATCAAACCGGCTGCTGCTCGGCCGCCGGCTGCGCCGCTGCCAGCAGCTCGCGCACCCGCTCCTCTGGCACCGGCTGGAAGTCCTCGTAGAACTGGCCCACGGACTGGAACCGCTGCGGCGCGCGCAGCGTCACCAGCCGGTCGCACTCCCTGGCCAGGCGTTCGGCGGCGGGGCGTGGCAACACCGGCAGCGCAACGATCATCTGGCGCGCGCCGGCGTTTCGCACCGCGGCGATCGCCGCCCGCACCGAGGCACCGGTGGCTGCGCCGTCGTCGATGATCACCGCGATCCGGCCAACCAGGTTCAGCGGCACGCCGGCTCGCAGCCGGTCGTCCATCGCGCGCGCCTCCGCCATCGCCGCCTCGTACGCCTGCTCGACCTGGCGGGTGGTCAGGAGGGACGCGATGCGCCGGTTGGTGAACCGCTCGCCCTGCGGCGCCACCGCCCCCATTGCCAGCTCAGGGTAGCCCGGCATGCTGACCTTACGGATGCACAGCACGTCCAGCGGCAGGTGCAGCAGCTGCGCCGTCTGGAAGGCCACCTCGACGCCGCCACGCGCGAGCGCGATCACCGTCACGTTTGACTTCATGCGCAGATCGGGCAGCGCGGCGGCCAGCCCAGCGCCAGCTTGTGAACGATCCTTGAACACGGCGCGATCATCGCGCACCGATCGCGCTCAGGTCAAGGGTTGGCGCGATCATCTTGACAATCCCGTCACCGATCCGGCAACGGCGCGCTGGCCGGGATCGAGCGGTGTTGGGCTATACTCGCTGCCTGGCAAAGCAGAGGCTTCCCGCTTCTCACCCACCGCGCCTCGAGCGTGAGCGGGTTCAACCGAGCAGTTTGACGGTCGCTCCCGTTTTGGGAGCATTGAGAACGGGTGCCTGCGCGGCGCCCGTTTCTGTTTTCGACGGAGGGAGAACTTGGGCTTGACACAGATCGTGACTGGACACTCGTCTTGAGACCGCGGCGGCGATTCGATCAACGGCCAGCGGAACCAACCACTCGCATCAACGACGCCATCCGCGTTCCGCAGGTGCGCCTGATCGGCGCCGACGGAGAGCAGATCGGCATCAAGAGCACTGACGAAGCGCTGAAGTACGCGTGGGATGCCAATCTCGACCTGGTCGAGGTCGCGCCTGACGCGAAGCCGCCGGTGTGCCGGGTGATGGACTACTCGAAGTACAAGTACGAGCAGGAGCAGAAGGCGAAGCTCGCCCGCAAGCACCAGTCGACCATCACGATCAAAGAGATCAAGCTGCGACCCAAGATCGATCCCCACGACTACGCCACCAAGAAGGGGCATGTCATCCGCTTCCTGAAGAACCGTGACAAGGTCAAGGTCACGATCATGTTCCGGGGACGCGAGATGACCCACCCCGACCGCGGCCGAGTGCTGCTGCTGCGGCTGGCCGAAGAGGTGCAGGATCTCGGCGTGGTCGAGTCGGCACCGCTTCAGGACGGACGCAACATGGTGATGATGCTGGCGCCGCACAAGAACGTGCTGGCGGCGGGAGAGGGATCGCCCCCGGCGGAGCAGCCGAAGAGCGAGGCGCACCCGGTTGCGGCCGAGGCTCCGGCAGTGTCCGCGGCCCCGGCTCCGGCGGTGGTTGAGGTCGAGGCACCGGTGGCGGCTGCGGTGGCCGAGGCTCCCGCCCCGGTCGAGGCCGAAGCGCCCGCCGACGCCGAGGCGCCCCCCGAGGCCGAGGCGCCCGCCCAGGTCGAAGCGCCCGTCAAAGCCGAAGCACCCGCCAAGGCCCCAGCAAAGCCCAAGCCCGCAGCGAAGCCCGCCGCAAAGACCGCCCCCAAGAAGCCGGCAGCCAAGACCGCCGCCAAGAGCACGACCAAGACCACGACCACCAAGAGCACCGCCAAGA
>JAWVEC010000175.1:0-10810 GCA_033856975.1 Gaiellales bacterium | reverse complement strand
GACATCGCGCGGCCGCTGGCGACCGACCTGTCGGCCAACGAGCTGCTGGGCATGGGCTGGATCAAGTTCCGCTCCAGCCGCACCCTCGAGTGCCATCTGGGCGGAACGCCGCAGCTGGTGAACGGCCAGGACGTGATCCTGGGCAGCGAGCAGAACCGTTCGATCGTTCAGATGTTCCTGGGCGAGCAGGCGCCGCTGCCGGCCCCCAAGGGCCAGATCTACGACCCGGGCTGCCTCGTCAAGTAGGTTGAGGACTGGCTCAATCGCACTGTGCCCGCGCCGATAGCTCGGGCATGCCGGATGCCGCCCCCGCCCTCGACCTGCACGCCCGCGCGCTGCTGGCGCACGAGGCGGGCCGAGGCGCCGAGGCACTCGAGCTGCTGCAGCGGGCCGCCCGGGGCGTGGTCGACGCCGAGCTGATGAACGATCTTGCGGTGGTCACCGCCGGCCAGGGCGATATCGAGGCCGCGGCGGCACTGCTGCGCGGGCTGATCGCGCTGTCGCCCGAGAACCGCGTCGCGCGGGACAACCTCGACCAGCTGGGCGACCCGGCGGCCGAGCTGCGCGAGAGGCTGCTGCAGACCGTGCTCGAGTGCCGTGCCGAGCGCCCGCTGGACAACCTCGACCACTTCTTCGCGCCGATGGGCGTCGAGCTGCCCGACCCGGACGGCGAGGGCGCGCGCCTGTCCGAGCTGCTCGAGCTGCTGCCGCGGATGTCCTGCTTCTGGCAGCGGCTGGGAGACGACGCCAGCCGTGAGGTGTTCCTGCGTTTCCTCGCCCACCGCGTGCTGGGGCCGGTGCACGTGCGGCTCCAGCTCGAGCCCGGCGAGTACCGGGGAGCGATCCAGCTCCTGAACGCGCGGCTGATGGAGAAGCCGAACGCGCTGCCGCTGCCGGGCATCCCGCTGGAGTGGATGTTCAACCTCTACGACCTGCGCCCGGCCGGACTGCCGGTACGCGTGATCGGCCAGCCGCTGCCGCTGGCATCCACCTTCGTGCTGGGCCAGTACGCCTACCGCGACGGCGCGGTCGACGCACGTCCGCGGCCCGGCGACGTGGCGCTCGACGTGGGCGGCTGCTGGGGCGACACCGCCCTCTTCCTGGCCGCAGCGGTGGGGCCGGAGGGCCGCGTGATCAGCTTCGAGCCGGCGCCCGCCAACCGCGACATCCTCAACATGAACCTCGCACTCAACCCCGAGCTGGCGCCTCGCATCCAGATCGTCGACATGCCCGCTTCGAGCCGTGCCGGCGACACCGTGTACATCCCAAACCGGGTGTCAGCCGGCGCGACGGTGCGTGCCGAGCGAGAGGGAGACGACATGGTCGCCCTGCAGACCGTGACGATCGACGACCTGGTGGCCGCCGGCACGATCCCGCGCGTCGACTTCCTCAAGGTGGACGTGGAGGGCGCCGACCTGGGCGTGCTCGAGGGCGCCGCCGAGACGATCCGCAGCATGCGCCCGCGGCTGGCGCTGGCCTGCTACCACAAGCCGGACGACCTGGCCACGCTGCCGGGCTTCGTCAACTCGCTGGGCGTCGAGTACCGCTGGTATCTGCAGTGCTCGACGATGACAACCGTCGACACGGTCGCGTTCGGCGTTCCGGTCTAGATCAGCCGCACCTGCGGTCGATTCCGAATCGCACCAGCTTCCTGCGTCGACCGACCCGGAACACCAGTGGCACGCACGCTCCGTGCGAGCTGAGCAGAAAGCCGCCCGCGTATGCGTTCCACACGCGCGGTGGAGAGGGGCACGGCTCGAATCGAAGCGAGCTGACGGCCGGTTTGCCGTTCCCCCACGTGATCGCGGCTCGAGTCCTCCACCCCGCCGGCACGGTGACCATGACAGGTGACCGGCTTGCGCGTACCACCATGCCCGACTTCTCCCAGTACGGCCACCGTTCCCCGGGGGTGCTCACAACCTGTGGGATGTATGCGGGCGGCACCGAGATCACCCCGAGAACTCGCCGATAGCCGTCAGCGAACGGCGACTTCGGCCGGTCGATGACCTGGTCACACCCGACGACGAGCGGCGGTGCCCCGGCAGCAGGCGCCGAGACCGCCGCCGAATGCGACGAGCCGCCCAGGCACGACGCCGACGCCGCTCCCACAAGCACGGCGACAACGAACACGCTCGGTTTGCATCGCACCTTTCAACCCTACGCTCGATGCTGCTCGCCGTCAGGCCGTTCGCAGCGCGTCGATCGAAGCTATCGCGACGATCCCCTCGACGCTGCGCGCCAGGTCCGCGTCCAGGGTCACAAACGCGTCTGCCTGCAGCTGCGTGAGTGCGACGTACTCGGCGTTATAGGTCGAGGCCCATCCCAACAGATCGGCCACCTCCCAGGCCCGGCGCCGCAGAACCGCGTCGCCGAGAAGCCGTATCCGCATCCGCCCGACTCTCGTCAGACGGTCCCGCGCGAGGTCGGCCGGGATCTCACCTCGTTGGACCGCCTCATGAAGGGTCGACAGCGTTTGAGAACGCAGGAGCGTCGGAGCGAGCAGCTCGTGCGTGTCAGGAACCTCGATCTCCTCGCTTGCAAGGTGTAGGGCGGCGCTGACGTCGATCACGAACCTCGTCATTGGTCACCTCCGTTCCGGGCTCACCCGTCGGCGAGCAGTCCCTCGGGATAGGGGCCAGGAGTGTTCTTGGGCGCGTCGGCGTATGCGACCCTGCCGGAGGTCGCCTCCTCAGTCACGCCCGCTCCGTGACGAAGCGCCAACTCGGACACCGGATAGACGAGGCCCTCACCGGCATTGCGGGCGCCGACCGCGAGGATCACACACGGGCCGTCACCGCCGCCCACAAAGACGTGCTCCGTCCAGGGCGGACAGTGCACGAAGTCCCAGGCCCCGAGCCGACGCTCCTCGCCCTCGATCAGGAGCAGGCACTCGCCCCGCAGAACGAGGAAGTCCTCCTGTCCCTCCTCGGCGTGGTAGTAGCAGTTCGGCTGCCCCGGCCACACCACCAGGATGTTGATTCCGAGCTGCGAGAACTCGGGACTTCCCTCGAATGTGACACCGGCCCCGAACTTCTCGTTGTGTTCCCACTGCGCCTCGCGGGCGTTGACGACGTACCATCCCTCGCCGGCCGGCTTCTTCCCGCCCGGTGCCTCCTGCATCGGCGCCTCCGGAATCATGCGTCCCCCCTTGGTGTGGAATGTCAGTTGCCACCGCATGCGAGCCGTCCGCGGCCGCCACCACGGCACCATACCGTGGCTGCCAAACGCCCAAACTGGGTTCGTTCTCGAGCCCGGTTCTCGCGAGGGTTCGTCCGTATAGTGTTGGCTCGGACTACTGTGCCCACTGCCCGCGCGGCGTGGCGATCCGACGACTCGCATCGGCGCGCGCCATCACGGAGGTGATCGGATGAACGACAAGCCGAACTGGAGAGTCGCGCACGTCGACGACATCGAGCGTCGCGGCAGAGATATCCCGGTGCGCGAGCGCCTCGGGATCCACGCATTCGGAATCAACGCCTACACACCCAGCGAAGACGGCACGCTGATCAACGAGCACGACGAGGCCGGGACGGGCCAGGAGGAGCTGTACATCGTGCTCGACGGGAAGGCGACCTTCGAGATCGACGGCGAGGCGGTCGACGCGCCCCCAGGAACACTGGTGTACGTCGGGCCGGAGTCGCTGCGGAAGGCGACCGGTCATGGAACCGTCCTCGCCGTCGGCGGCACGCCCGGCGAGGCGTACCAGGGGGTCGACTGGGGTGACGCGTGGCCGTTCCACAGCGAGTCCATGACGGCCTACCGCGAACAGCGGTATGCCGACGCGTTCGAAGCCGTCCGCGGTGCCCTCGAGCAGATGCCGGACCACGCGGGCTTGAATTACAACTATGCGTGCTTCGCAACGCTCGCGGGCGACACCAGCGACGAGACGTTCGCCCATCTCAGGCGGTCCGTCGAGCTGCTCCCGCGGTTCCGCGAGGACGCGCGCAAAGACGACGACTTCGCCGCAGTACGCGACGACCCTCGGTTCGAGCAGGCCCTTCGCTAAGCGCGCAGGTTTTCGACCTTCGACGAGCTGAGAACACGGGGCAGAGCAGAGCCTGGGGCGGCGCTACTTGCCGGTCTTTTCGCGGTGAGGGCAGCCCTCCCAGCAGCACGGACGGCGCTGGCCCTGCGACAGCTGCGAGCGAGTCCGCTCAAGCCGCCGCTCGCGTGTCTGCGGCTGCTTTGCCGACGTGACGAGGCAGATCCACTCGTTACGCGCCAGCGGCGTGATATCCATCCAGGTCGCGCGCGCCTCGGCGTCGCGGGTCAGGGTCTCGCGCAGATCGGCCGGGATCGTCTCGTGCACCGTGCCGGCAGGGAGCGATGGCGCAGCAGTGTTCATATGCTCATTCTACGGGCGCCGGCGACGGCGTCGTGACACCGGCAGGGTCAGGCACCACGGGTTTGAGGTGGGGGTTGATTCCCGTTGCCGGGTTGCTACACCGGAATCAAACGCCTTGCCCGACTCGCCGACACTATCCAGTCTGTGTACGGGAGGCCACAACCCCCAAAGGCCCTAGCGGAGCCTACAGCGCCCTTATGGTGCCGGGAACGTCATCGTGGTGCCCGCCATGGGGGACGCCTTGGTGATGGACCGCTCCTACCCTCGCCCGCGAGCGGGCGTCTACGCCTCGGCGGCCTTGGCCGGCTTCGAGCCGCCGTCGCCTTTCGAGCCGCCGTCGCTCTTCGAGCCGCCGTCGCTCTTCGAGCCGCTGTCGCTGCTCTTGGCACCGTCGCCGCTCTTGGCCTTGTCGCTCTTACCATCCTTGGATCCACCATCGCTCGGCCCGGCATCCGTCCTCGACTCCGACGCGGCCGACTTCTTGCCGCGGCCGTAGTCGGTCGAGTAGAAGCCCGAGCCCTTGAAGTGGATCGCGACCGGGTGCAGCACCCGCTGCGCGGGCGCGCCGCAGACCTCGCACTCCGTGAGAGCGTCGTCGGCGAACTTCTGCAGCACCTCGAAGCGGTGCTCGTTCGTGCACCGGTACTCGTAGATTGGCATCGTGAGGTCAATTCTACCAGGGCAATGGGTCGTCACTGGCAGAGTGGCGGCCCGAGTGCCAGCGCTGGCGAGGGGGTACCATCACCGCCGTGCGGATCGCGATCGTCACCGACTTCTACTATCCGTCGCTGGGCGGGATCACCGAGCACGTCGACGGCCAGGCCCGCAGCCTGACCGCGCTGGGCCACGACGTGACCGTGATCACCGGCCGGCTGCTGCAGCCGGCGTCGGTGCAGGACGACGCGATGCCCGTTCCCGAGCCCGACTTCGAGATCGTCAAGATGGGCACCGCCCTTCGCCTCTACATGCCCCTGTGGGGCAACGGCGCCGAGACGACCCACACGGTCGGCCCGTGGCTGGGGCGCCGGCTGGGCGCCTTCCTGCGCGAACGCGGCTTCGACGTCGTTCACGTCCACGCGCCGTACAACCCACCCTTCCCCGCCTGGGCGATCGAGCACACGCCCGACGACGCCCTCTCGGTGGCCACGTTCCACAGCGTCTTCCCCCAAACGCTGGGCATGGACATCGAGGCTGAGTGGATCCGGCCCGCGATCGAGCGGCTGGACGGCCGCATCTGCGTCAGCGAGGCCTGCATCGGCTCGCTCACGCCCTACTTCCCCTACGCCTACGACGTGATCCCCAACGGCATCGACGCCGAGCACTTCTCGCCCGACGCCGAGCCGGTGCATGACCTGCTGGGCGATCACCAGAACATCGTCTTCGTGGGCCGCTTCGATCCACGCAACGGGGTCGACACGATGATCCATGCGCACGAGCTGCTGTTCGCCGAGCGCGGGCCCGGGGTGCGGCTGATCATCGTCGGCGACGGCCCGCTGCGACCGCTGTACGAGCGGATGGTGAGCAGCCGGGCGCGGCCCTACGTGCACTTCGCCGGGCGGCTCAACCGCAGCCGGCCAAACTATCTCGTCACCGGCGACGTGTTCTGCACGCCCTGCGACCGGGCCTCGTTCGGCATGGTGTTGCTGGAGGCGATGAGCTGCGGCCGCGCCGTCGCCGCCAGCCGCATCAGCGGCTTCCAGCTGCTGATGGAGCACGGCCGCCAGGGCTACCTGGTGCATCCGGCGAAGTCGCCGCAAGGGTTCGCCGATGCGCTCTCCTCGCTGCTCGACGACGACCGCAAGCGCGAGCGGATGGCGGCCGAGGGCCGCCGAACGGCGGTGCAGGAGTACTCATGGCCGCGGGTGGCCGAGAAGCTCGAGACCTACTACACCGACCTGATTGCGGGGCGGCGACCGACTTGGGCAAGCGCCAAGTCATCAGCATCTTCGTAGCGCTGACGGCGGTCTGGCTGACCGCTGCAGCGATGCTTGCCGTCTCGCTGGGCGGCATCCCGGGCGACCTCGTGTTCGCCGGCGCACTGCTGGTCGCGATCACGCTTGCCTGGGGGGCGTTCACGCCCAACACGCGCCTGTTCGGCCGGGTGATCGGCAACGGGCAGGTGACAGCGCCGCGGGTCGCGATCACCTTCGACGACGGGCCCAGCGCCGAGTACACGCCGCCGATCCTCGACGCGCTGGCCACGGCCGGCGTGCGCGCCACCTTCTTCGTGCTCGGACGCCATGTTCGCGCCCATCCCGAGATCACACGCCGGATCGTGGCGGAGGGCCACGAGCTGGCGAGCCACGGAGACGACCACACGCTGCTCACCTTCCAGGGGCCGACCGAGATCGCCCGCCAACTGCGGGCGCTCGACGAGGCCGTCGTGGAGGCCACCGGCGACCGGCCGACGCCCCTGTTCCGCGCCCCCCACGGCTTTCGCAGCCCAGTGCTGGTGCCGGTCGCCCACCGGCTCGGCTACCGCGTGGTGGGATGGACGGCAGGCGTCTGGGATACCGCCAAGCCGGGCGTCGACCGGATCATCGCCCGCAGCATCGCCAAGCTGCGTCCGGGCGCGATCATCCTGCTGCACGACGCCGATGGCTCCGGCGGACAGGACGATCGCCAGCAGACGGTCGACGCGCTGCCCGAGATCCTGGCCGCCGGCCGGCGGGACGGGCTGGAGTTCGTCACCATCTCGGAGCTGGCGAACGAGCTGCGTCCGCGTCGCAGGCTGGCGCTGCGGGCGATGCTGGTGGCGCTGGCGATCGCGGTCGGCGTGTTCCTGCTCTCCACCAAGCTCGACCTGAAGGCCATCGCGGGCGTGATCACCGACGCCAACCCGGCGCTGGTGCTGGCCGCGCTTGCCGCAAACCTGATCTCCGTGGGCGCCAAGGCGCTGACCTGGAAGGCGGCACTCGACGCGGTGCCGAAGCCGGACGGCGAGGGCCGCATCGAGGTGCGGTTCTCCGAGGTCGTGCCCGCGATCTTCATCGGCTTCCTGCTCAACACGGTGCTGTTCGCCCGGCTGGGCGAGGTGGCGCGGATCTCGGTGCTGCGCCGCAAGCTGGCCGCGCGCGGGGTCGAGATGCCGGTGCCGACGATGGTCGGTACGCTGGTCACCGAGCAGCTGCTATCGGGCGTCACGCTGATCGCCGTGCTGCTCGGCATCGCCGTCTTCGTCTCGATTCCCGGCTGGGCGACCAAGCTGCTGCTGGTGCTGGTCGGCGTGGTTCTGGTGATCGCCGTGGCGGCCGCCTCGATCGAGCTGTATGCGCGCTACCGGCGGCGCCAGATTCCCAGCGAACAGGATCCCGTCGAGCACTGGTGGCACCTGCTCGGCATCAGCCTCATCGCCTTTTCGCTGGCGATGCGGCAGGGCCAGTCGATCCTTCGCCGCCCCAAGCTGCTGGCCTGGGGCCTGCTGACGTCAACCGCGTCGTGGCTGGCGCAGATGCTGGGCATCCTGTGGGCGCTCGATGCTTACGGCATCGACAAGGGCATCGGCGGGGCCGGGCTCGTCTTCCTGGCATCCAACCTGGTCGGGCTGTTCCCGATCGTGCCCGGCAATCTGGTCGTGTTCCAGGGCGCGACCTACACGGCGCTGCAGGCCTACAACGTGCCCACCAACCTGGCGATCAACTTCTCGATCGGGCTGCAGCTGATCGAGGCGCTGCTGGGCGTCGGGCTGGGCTTCTTCTTCCTCAGCTACGAGGGGCTGTCGGTGGGCGAGCTGCGCAGCGAGGCTGAGGCCTCGGCCAGCGTCACCAAACCCTCGTAGAGAGCGCGGCCGATCACGACCCCGTCCGCGCCGGCAGCGGCCGCGGCGGCCACGTGGGAGGCGGAGCCGATGCCGCCGGCGGCCAGCAGCAGGCCGGGGACGTGCGGACGCAGCTCCGCCAGGAGCACGGTGTCGGGACCTGACCCGGTGCCGTCCCGCTCGATCGCCGTGACCAGGAAGTCGCGCACGCCGGCAGCCGCCAGCCTGCGCACGAAGCCGGTCGCCGAGGCACCCGTGTCCTCCAGCCAGCCCGCGGCCCGCACGGTGCCGTCGCGGATGTCAGCCGCCACCGCCACCCGCGCCGTGCGGGCGGCCAGCCCGCCAACCAGCTCGGGGTCACGCGCCGCCAGGGTGCCGACCAGCACGCGGGCGACGCCCAGCTCGAGCGCGGCCATCACATGATCGCGGGTGCGGATGCCGCCGCCCAGCTGCACCGCCATCCCGCAGTCGTCCACCAGCCGGCGGATGACGGCCGCGTGCGCCTGCGACCTGCTGCCGTCTCGTGCCGCCGAGAGGTCGATCACGTGCAGCAGCTTGGCCCCCTGCCGGGCGAAGTCGGCCGCGACCTGCTGGGGGTCGAGCGGGTACTCGGTGACCCGCTCGTAGTGGCCCTGGTGGAGCCGCACGACGCGCCCGTCGAGCAGGTCGATGGCCGGAATGGCGACGGCATCGGTCATCGTCGCGCCACGTCGATCTTGCCCGTACGTACTAGCATGCTAATATGCTATCAGGATGACGGACCCATGGCGAAA
This sequence comes from Gaiellales bacterium, assembly GCA_033856975.1. GTDB lineage: Bacteria > Actinomycetota > Thermoleophilia > Gaiellales > JAICJC01 > JAICYJ01. The sequence goes on along the minus strand of JAWVEC010000175.1, from coordinate 1,935 downwards.
TCCCGCTTTCGACGAGCTGTGCGATGCCTTCCTCGAGCTGCGCACACGCGAGGACGCGGCCGCCTTCCTGCGCGACATCTGTTCGCTGCATGAGCTGGAGGCGCTCTCCCACCGCTGGCAGGCCGCCCGCATGCTCGACCAGGGCGCACCGTACACGCGCATCGCCGCCGACCTTCGGGCCTCGACCGCCACCGTGACACGGGTCGCGCACTGGCTGAGGCACGGCGAGGGCGGATACCGGCTGGTGCTCGACCGTATGGCGCAGCGGCCATGACGCGGCCGTTCCGCCTCGCGCTTCCGTCCAAGGGCCGGATGCACGCCCCGGCCGTCGAGCTGGCGCGCGATGCCGGCATCGAGGTCGAGATGAACGGCCGCGCGCTCTACTCGCACTGCTCCCAGTGGGACATCGAGGTGCTGTTCGCCCGCTCCGACGACATCCCCACCTGGGCCTCCGACGGCGCGGTCGAGACGGCGATCGCAGGGCGAAACCAGCTGGTCGAGGCAGGGTCGGCTTCACTCGAGCTGCTGCCGCTGGGATTCGGGCGCTGCCGCCTGGAGCTGGCCGTCGCCAACGACTCACCGCTGCAGAGCGCCACAGACATGGCGGGACGCCGCGTGGCCACCGCCTACCCCGCCACCACGCGCGACTTCTTCGGCCGGGCCGGCGTCGAGGTGCAGGTGGTCGCGATCCACGGCTCGGTCGAGCTGGCGCCGCGGCTGGACGCGGCCGAGGCGATCTGTGATCTCGTCTCGAGCGGCGAGACGCTGCGCTCGAACGGACTGCGCGTAATCGAGACGGTGCTCGAGTCGGAGGCCGTGCTGCTGGCCCGGCCGGGGCTCGACGCCGGCCAGCAGGCGATCGCAGAGTCGCTGTCAACGGTCATGGAGAGCGTGATCGCAGCCCGCGGCAAGCGGTACCTGATGCTGAACTCCCCCGACCGCTCGCTGGAGCGCGTGATCGACCTCTTGCCGGGGCTGGAGTCGCCGACCGTGCTGCCGCTGGCCCGCACCGGCATGCACGCGGTTCACGCCGTGGTCGACCGCCGCCAGGTGGTCGAACTGCTCGGCCCGCTGCGCGCCGCCGGCGCCTCCAGCATCCTGGTGCTGCCGATCGAGAACCTGGTGCCGTGAGATGGGCCTGATCCGCGACGACCTGGCCGAGCTCGAGCGCTACCGCTGGCAGGAAGGCTGGGAACAGCACGTCCCGCCCGGCGTCGCCGTACTCCGGCTCGACCAGAACACCCAGCCGCGGCCGCCGGCCTGGTACGCGGGCGCAGCGGCATGGCTTGCGCGGGTGCCGGTCAACGCGTATCCCGACTCGCGCTACACCGAGCTGCGCCAGGCCATCGCCGAGTACACCGGCTTCCCCGCCGAGCAGGTGGTGCCGACGGCGGGCGCCGACGAGGGGCTGATCCTGTGCGCGCTCCTGGCGCTCTCGCGCGGCGACCGCGCCTACGCCCGGCCGCCGTACTACGCCGTGTACCAGAACGCGACCCGGCTGGCCGGCGGCGTGCTGGCCGACGACCCTTCCGACGTCCGGCTGACCTGGGTCTGCTCGCCCCACAACCCCACCGGGGAGGATGCGCCCGGCGACGTCCCCGGCACCGGCGGAGGGCTGGTCGTGATCGATCAGGCGTACCTGGAGTTCGGCGGCAGCGACCTGTCCGGCCTGGTGGGCCAGCGCGAGGACGTGGTCGTCGCTCGCACCCTCTCCAAGGCCTTCGCGCTGGCCGGCGCCCGGGTCGGCTACCTGCTCGCGCCACCCGTGCTGGCTGACAAGCTGGAGGCGATCCGCCCACCCGGCAGCATCTCCAGCTTCTCCACCGCGGCCGCCCTGCGGGCGCTGCGCGACCCGGACGCGATGCGGGCGGACGTGGCCGAGACGCTCGCCGAGCGGACGCGCATGCGCGCGAGCCTGCACGAGCTGGGCTGGAG
>JAWVEC010000174.1:0-18786 GCA_033856975.1 Gaiellales bacterium | reverse complement strand
GCCGGCGCCGGCGTGCATCACCGGCTGATGCAGCGAGCCGATCTTGGTCACACGTCCAGTGGCCGGCGTGAAGCGGTAGATGGCCGAGCTGACGCCGTGCACCGTGCGCCCGCCGGCGATCACCACGTCGCTTCCGATCGAAGCGACGGCCGCATAGCGCAGCGCGGTCGGCAGCCGGCCGGCCAGCTTGACCCGGGCGCCGGTGACGGAATCGATCCGATCCGACCACGACGAGCCGGTGTAGCCGCCAACCACGTAGGCGGTGTTTCCGATGGTGGTGACGGCGAGGTCTGAGAGCGGCGTAGGCAGCTGGGCGACCAGCCGCGTACGGCCGCTGCCGGGGTCGAAGCTGGCGATCCCCGGGTAGCTCTGAACCTGCCCGCCGCCCAGTACCAGCAGCCGCCCGTTGAGCGCGGCTGCGGCCGCGTCGTGTACCCCCACCGGCAGTGCTCCCGCTGTCCGCACGCGGCCGCCAGTGATGCTGCTGATCGTGGTGGTTGAGGCGCCGTTTTGGTCAAGCCCGCCAAAGGCGTAGACGCGGCCGTTCAGCACTGTGACGGCGGCGTTCTGGACGGGAGCGGCCAGCGAGCCCAGCCGGCTCACCCGGATCACGGGTGGCTTGGGGCTGCCGCCTCCGGTGGGCGCGGTGGTGTCAGAACCCGTGGCGGCCGACGACGGCGGATCACCGGCGTTCGCAGCATCGGTGGACGCACCGCGACCCGCGACCAGGTACACCGCCAAGCCCGCCACCACCACCATCAGAATGCCGGCGGCCGCCCCGCGCCGCCGTGCGCGGACACGGCGCCCGCGGCGTTCGGCGGGAGAGGTTCGCGGGCTACGCACAACGGCACGCTAGCTCGCCAAGATGAGGAGGATCACATCCGCAATCGGTGCCTCGGTGCCTGGCAGCACCGAGCGGGACCCCACGCAGATCAGCGAACCAACGAGCGTCCAGCGCCATGCAACCGCCGGCGCGGCAACGAACCACCGTCGCGGCTCGAACGTGCCAGGCACCGCGTCCCGCGTTGCCTGGCACGGTAACAGGGCGAAACCTCTCTTCGCGGATCGGCTCACCACCGAGCGGCACCCAACGCACGGCAGCGAACCAACGACCATCCGGCGCCGTGTAACGGTCGGCCCGCGTGACAGACTTGAGCACATCGCGTACGAACTGACACCTCTCAGCGGCAGCTACGTCGCGACGCGGGACGCTCTGCACCGGCTGGCCGTGTACGTGATCTCACCGGCGCAGCGGCTCACCAACGGCGAGATCGTCCTGCACGCGACGCCGGGCGGGTTCGGCACCGCGATGATGCCCGACGGACAGGTGCGGGTGGACGGCACCGAGCTGGTCGTCGAGCGCGGCGGCGAGACGCGGCGAGCGCCGATCACCACCCTGGCCGAGATGGCGGCTTTCGTCGGCATCGAGCCGGATGTGGCACAGCAGGAGCTGTTCGACGTGCCTCCCCACGGCGACCTGAACGAGCGGCTGGCGGTGGACGCCGCCGGCGCGGCCAACCTTGCGGAGTGGTACGCCGTCACCAGCGAGCTGCTGGAGGCGTTGCGCGGCGAGGCCTCGGCACGGGACGACGTCTCACCCGTGCGGCTGTGGCCGGAGCACTTCGATGCCGCCATCGACCTCGGAGACGAGCAGGCCGGGCGCCGCGGCACCTATGGCGGATCGCCCGGCGACGCCCACCACGCCCAGCCCTACCTGTACGCCTCTCCCTGGGCGGGGCGGATCGATGACTTCTTCGCCGATCCCAGCTTCAAGGGCGCATCGCTGACTCACGCCGACATCTTGGCCGGCGCCGACCCAGCTGCGTTTCTGCGCGAGGCCCGGCGCAGGATCAGATCACGAAGCGGCTGACGAGCTGCTTGAGATGGTCGGCGGTGCGGGCCAGCTCCGCGCTGGAAGCGGACACCTGCTGCGTGGAGGCGCTCGTCTGCTCGGTGGACGCCGAGACCTGCTCGGTCGCGGCGCTGGTGCCCTCCGCCACCGCCGACACCTGGCCGGTGGCGTCCGAGATCCGGCTGATGCAGCCGGTCACGTCCGCGATGCTGGCGGACAGTCCACGGAATGCGTTTCGCGTCTGCTCGACGGTCGCGCTGGCCGACTCTGCCAGCTTGCGCACCTCGTCGGCAACGACCGCGAAGCCGCGGCCCTGCTCGCCGGCCCGCGCCGCCTCGATGGCAGCATTCAACGCCAGCAGGTTGGTCTGGTCGGCGATGCTCGCGATCTGGTCGGTCATGCGCACGCCCTGGTCGGCAACCTGGCGCGCGCTCTCACCGAGCTGCACGGCCTCCTCGGTCACCGACTGCGCGGTCACGATCATCTGCACCTGACGCTCGGCGCCCTCGGCGACACCGGTGATCGCGCGGGCGATCTCCTCGATCGCTCGGCTCGTCTCACGCGAGGTGGAGGACATCGCCTCGGCCGCCGTGGTCAGTAGGTCGGACGTGGTGGAGATCTCCCCGATGATCCCGGCGATCTGCATGCGGGTGGTGTTGTAGAGGCCGAGGCCGGCCTGGGTGTTGGTCAGCATCTGGTTGAAGATCTCGCCCAGCGTGCCGATCGACGATCCGCGTGACGCCTCCAGTGGGCTGGTCACCGGCTGCACATCGGCGGTCAGGTCGCCGCGGGTCATCGCCTTGAGGCCGCTGCCGAGGTTGGTGAGGCAGTTCTCGGACAGGCTGGTCAGCCCCGTCTCGAGGTCGTTCAGACACGACCGGTCGCCCAGCGCGCCGCGGTACGTCTCGCGCACGGACTCATAGCCCTCCAGCGCGTCGTGCGTCCTGCCCAGCAACGAGTTGAAGATATCGACCAGCTGCTGCATCTCGTCGCTGCGGGCACGGGTCAAGATCGGCGTCGTGACGGGCTTTGCCTCGACCGTGAGGTCGCCCGTGGCCATCGCGGAGATACCGGCACCGAGGTCGGTCATGCAGCGCTGATCGAGGCTGGTGAGCCGATCGATCAGCTCGCGCAGAACGGGATCCTTCGACCAGGGGAGCTGGATCATCTCGGGGCCTCTCTTCCGGAATCAGGGCCGCGTTCGCCGACGGCGCGCACGGGGACTGTCGGCAGTTAATCGGCAGCGGCGTCTCCGACTTGCCTCGGCGAGCGCCGATTACCGCAAACTGGGGGAGCGCCCCGGCCTCAGCCGCGGGCGGGCCGGTCTGGCAAGAGGCCGCCCAGGACAGCGCCGAACACGGCGTGGCCGGCCAACTCCTGTGCGATTACGCGCGGGTTGCGGGCCAGCGGCGGCCACGCGCCGCTGCGCACGTCCGGGTGCAGACGGTCGACCAGTGCCATGGCCGGCCACAGGAGAGCGTTCTCGACCTGCGCGGCGATCACCGCCGAGCGCACGCCACGGCCGCCCAGCCGGTCGAAGGCGATGCCGAACAGCGCCCCGTTCGAGAGGTGCACCGCAAGTCCGACCGGCAGCCACGCGCGCTCGGGCGCCAGCATCCTGCCGACCAGGCGAAGCTCCCGATGCGGACCGCCGAGCGAGCGGCGAAGGACAGGCTCAACCGCCACCCACACGGCCGCCGCCGCCATCCCGGCAGCCCCCGCCCGCAGCGTGCGCCTCATCGAGTCTGGCCTCCCATCGGAACCGTGAAGCGGAAGGCCTCCGATGTTAAACCTCCGGGCATCTCCGCAGCAGATGCTTTTTCTTGACGAAGCGTTGACCGATTCGGCATATGCCGGCCAGTATATGACCCGCCCGCCGAACGGATTGCGGAGGTGGTGCGACTAGCATGCCGCACATGTCCGCGACGCGACCGATGAGGGCGGCGATGGTGCACGAGCTGGGTGCGACGCCCGCCCTCGAGCAGCGACCGGAACCGAAACGCGGTCCGGGGCAGGCGCTGGTCGAGATGACGGCGGTGGGTCTCAACCCGGTCGACCTGGCGATCGCCGGTGGCGTGTTCTACGGCGGCCACCCGCCGTTGCCGTTTGCGGCAGGCCGTGAGGGCGTCGGCCGCGTGATCGAGGCGGATGGCTTCGCCCCCGGCGCCCGCATCTACACCCTGGGGGCGGCGAGCGGATCGTTGGCCGATCGATTCGTGGCCGACGAGTCGCAGATGTGGGAGCTGCCCGAGAGCGCCGACGACGCGAGCGCCGCCGCACTGGGCATCGCCGGCATGGCCGCCTGGGTGGCCGTCGCGGAGCGCGGGCGGATGCAGCCCGGCGAGCGCGTGCTGGTGCTGGGCGCGACCGGCACCGTCGGCAGCATCGCCGTACAGGCCGCGCGCCTGCTGGGCGCCGGCAGGATCGTTGCCGCCGGACGGGACGCGGCCAGGCTGGAACGCGCCCGCCGGCTGGGAGCCGACGCGGTTGTCGCGATCGGCGACGGCGGCGATCTCGAGCCCGCGTTCCAGACGACCTTCCCCGATGGCGGGCCGGACGTGGTGATCGACCCGCTATGGGGCGCACCCGCGCTGGCGGCGATGCGGGTCGGCGCCAAGGGTATGCGGCTGGTCAACCTCGGCCAGTCGGCCGGTGCGCAGATCGAGTTGCCCTCGGCGACGGTGCGCGGCAAGCGGCTCGAGATCATCGGCCACTCCGTGTTCGAAACGCCGCTCGACGTGATGGCCCGGGCGCACCACGCCCTGCTCGGCCACGCCGAGTCGGGAGAGCTGGTCGTCGAGATGCAGACGTACTCGCTGGAGGACGTGTCCGAGGCATGGCGCAGTGAGCAGGCGGGGCCGCCGGTCAAGCTCGTCGTCGTCCCCTGAACGCCGTACCGCTGCCCAGCACTCACTCCGCGAGCTCAGGTGCGGGTCCGTCCATAGCCGGTTCGGATGTCCAGCCCGGCCGGCCCGGCCAGCCGCCCGCTCGTCCCAGCAGCGCCAGCAGCGCCGGCGCCAGCAGCGACCGCACCAGGAACGTCTCCAGGAGGATGCCGACCACCATCACTGCCGCAAGCTCGCGGAACGGCCGGGTCGGGATCAGGGCGACCAGGGCGAAGCTGGCCGCGAGTGACAACCCGGCGGCGCGGATCGCCCGCGATGCCCGCGGCGCCTCGCTTGCGATCGCCTCGCGCATCGGCAGGTGACCGGCTTGGCGCCAGATCCGCCCCACGATCAGGACGTTGTAGTCCGAGCTGAGTGACACCAGCAGCACCGCGCCCGCGAACGGGACGTAGTAGGTGATGTCGGGATAGCCGAGCAGGTGCTGGAAGATCCAGGCCGTCGCCCCCAGGGTGGCCGCGACGCTGAGCGCATTCACCGCCAATAGCGCGATCGGCGCAACCAGCGCCCGCATGAACAGCATCATCAGCAGCAGGTTCACCACCAGCACGGCGGCGGCGATCGTGACGGCGTCACGGGTCACGGCATCGACGGCCGATTGGGCGAGCGCGGTCTGGCCGGCGTACTCGACCGTGGCACCGCCCAGCCCCGACCGATCCAGCAACCCCGGCATCGCGTGGCGCAGCCGCGCCAGATCGGCGTCTGCCCGCGGCCCCAGCGGGTCGCTGCTCGAGACCAGCACGACGCGCGCCGCGCGGCCGTCGGACGTCAGGAAGGGCCGTGTCGAAACGTCGGCCGGCTGCTCGACCGGCCCGACCGCCCCGGCAAACCCCGGCCGGCGGCGCAGATCTCCCTCCAGCCGGGCGAGGCCATCGACCGGCAGCGCGCCGCTTCGGCTCTGGACGATCACCTCGAGCGGAGCCAGCGCGCCCGGCGCGAATCCCGCCTCGGCCGCCCGCGCCGCCCGCTGTGGCTCGCTGGTTTCGGGCAGGCCGGAAATCACGTCCACGCCCATCCTGATGTCGCGCAGCTGCCAGCCGACGGCCACCAGCAGCGCCACCACGGCCAGCCCGATCACGGCGGCCGGCGGGCGTGCGGCGGCAAAGTGGGCCAGCCGCTGCGACAGCCTGGGCCGCTGCCGTCGTCCGGGATCACCCTGCGGCGACGTCGTCGGCCAGATCGCGAACCGGCCCAGCAGCGCGATCAGTGCCGGAACGAACAGCAGCGACACGAGCATCGCGATCGCGACCGTGGCCGCCAGCGCCGGGCCCAGATCGCGGAAGAAGCCGAGCGACGAGGCGCGCAGCGCGAGCAGGCTGACCGAGAGGATCATGCCGCCGGTGAACACGATCGGGATCACCTCCGCCGCTGCTGTCAGCGCCGCCCGCCGTGGCTCATCGCCCCTCCGCACATGGTCGCGGAAGCCGGACAGGAAGAACACGGCGTAGTCGGTGACCACACCCAGAAGCAGCGCCACCACCAGCGGCTCCACCTCCTGGGGCAGCGTCGCGCCGGATCGGCCGACCATGTCGGTCAGCGCCCACAGTGTGATCGGGAAGGCCACGCCGATCGAGGCCAGCGTGACCAGGGCGGCTCCCAGCGAGCGAAACACGGCCGCGACGATCACCGCCACCGCGATCACCGTCAGCAGCTCGATCAGGCCCAGCCGGTCGAGGATCAGGTTTCCCTGCTCGAGTCGCGCCGGTGTCACGCCGGTGATGCCGACCGGGGCGTCGCCCGGCTGGTTCAACTCGTGCAGGTACGCGTGGCCGGCCGCCACGCGGTCGGCCGGGGTGGCCGAGTCGTCGAACACCAGGTGCGTGATGGCGGTCGTCAGGTCGCCTGCCGAGGCTGGCGCGTTGGGCACGTCGATCAGCGGGATCGCGAGCCGCACCGCCGAGCGGTGGTCGCGGGTGACGGCGACGGCGCGGTCGACGACGCGACGCTGGGCATCGTTGGAGAGTCCCTCGGGATCGCGCTGCACGACGATTACGTCGCCCCCCGCCGGTGCCCCGAACAGCCGCACCGAGTCGTTCTCGGCCTGCAGCGCGGGCGCATCCTTGGGCACCAGATTGACCACCGTCCCGTCCGACCCGAACGCGTGCATGTGGAGTCCCGACCAGACCGCCAGCGCCACCAGTCCCGGCACCACCAACAGCCGCAGGTGCACCGCGATCCAGGCCGCGATGCGCGCGGGCCACGCCGCCACCGGCTCCGCTGCCGGCGTCATGTCTTGGTGGGCGGATCGAGACCGGCGTTCGAGCGCTCACCCTCACGCAGCGCCCGGCTGCGCTCGGTCTCGGCGTTTATCTCCGCGCCCAGAAGCAGCGCCAGGCTGGACAGCCACAGCCACGTCAGCGTCACGATCACCGCCGCCAGCGAGCCCCACGCCTTGTTGTAGCTGCTGAAGTTGTTCGCATAGACGGCAAAGCCGGCCGAGACGACCAGCCACAGCACAAGGGCGACGATCGCGCCCGGCGTGATCAGCCGGAATCGCCGCTGCTCGACGTCCGGCCCTAGGTACAGCACGCTCGCGAAGGAGGCCATCAGGCCAAGCACGATCAGCGGAAAGCGGCCGATGTCCCACAGCCAGGTGACCGCGCCGGAGGCGCCCACCTGGTCGCCGATCCAGCTGCTGATCAGCGGCCCCAGCACGAGGCCGAACACCACCAGCACCACCGCCAGCAGCACGCAGATGCCCATCACGATCGAGACCAGCCGCGCGCGCACGAAGCCGCGGGTCTCCTCGCGCTCGTAGGCCGTGTTGAGTGACCACATCACGGTCTGCATCGCGCCGCTCAGCGACCACAGCGCCAGCGCTGCGCCGACCGCGATCATGATGCCGCCCTGGCGCGCGGCCAGCACCTGTCTCAGGCTGCTCCGGACGAGGTCGAGTGCGCTGGCCGGGACGACGCTGCCCAGGTGATCGAGCAGCGTGTTGACCGAGTCGGGGCCGGCGACGGCGCTGAACACGCCCAGCGCGAGCAGCAGCGCCGACGGGATCGCCATGAAACCGTTGAAGGCTATGGCCTGAGCCAGGTGCGAGACCTGGTTCTTCTGCGCCTTCTTGAGGGCGCGCACCACGATCGCGAAGTAATCGGCCAGCGAGAGGTCGCGAAGCCCAGGATCACTGATCCGGGGCTCGCGACGCTCGGGTTGGGGCGACGGCGAGCCGGCCGCTTGACGGGACGCCTCAGACGTGGACGCCACCGGGGCCGCTCTCCTCCGCGACCTGCTGGCGCAGCTCCTGCGTGTGCTGCTCTGCGGAGTCGCGCGCGGTCGTGACCGCCGCATCGACGGCGTCGCCGGCGACGGCCTGGCCGTGCTCGATCGCCGACTCGCCGATCTCGCGCGCGCGGTCCTGGAGGTGGTCGGCCGTCTCACCGATCGCCCCGTCCTCGAACCGCGTGCGAGGAGCGAGCGTGCCGGCCAGGAAGCCGATCGCCGCCGCCCCAACCGCCAGGCCGAGCGGGTTCTCCCGGGCGACGCCACCGGCGTGCCGAGCCTGCTCACCAACCTGGTGGCCCGCCTCCCGCGCGCGCTCGCCCACCTCGTGCCCGGCCTCCGAGACCGACTCGCCGCCGCCGTAGACGGCCTCCTTGATACCTGAAACTCGATCCACGATCGTCTCCTTCTTGTGGCCGGCGTATCGCCGCACGCGGCTGGGTACGTCGGCTTTGTCAGCGAGCGCTTGGACGGTGTCGCCCATGTGCTCGCGGGTCTGCTCTATCTCGAGCTCGATGAGGCGTGTGTCTTCGCCCATTGAATGTCCTCCTTGAGTGACTGAATGGCCTTCTCGGGCGTGGGAGGCGCCGTCTGCTGGAGCGCGGCGCGTCCCTTCACGGCCAGCGCGACAGCGATCGCCGCGTAGGCCGCGGTGGCGAGCAGCACCGCCAGCCAAGCCGGCATCGCCCCGTTCAGCACCAGCGACACGAAGGCAAGCGAGCCACCCAGTGCGACCAGCGCGAACGCCGCGGCCGCGGCCAGCATGCCCACTCCCCGGCCCGCCGCCCTGCCCTTCTGCTGCATCTCGGCCCGGGCCAGCGCGATCTCGCCGCGAAGCAGCGAGCTGACGTCGTGAGCCAGGTCCTTGACCAGCGTTCCGACCTTCTCGTCGCGCCGGACGCCGCCGTTGGTGGATGTGCGCATGGCGGCTAGACCCTGCCGGTCATGGTCGCCGGCGGCGTGCCCTCCCGCCGGGGCATGTTCTGGTACCCGTACTCGGGCCGGTAGCCGGCCTGGACGGGCCGAAACGGCGTGCGCTGGTAGCGGGCGTCGCTGGACGCCTTCAGCATCCGGGCGATCCCGAACCCGGCCGCAAGGCTGGCCGCCGTCACCAGCATCGGCCGCCGGCGGCCGAAGGACTCGGCTTGGGCGAGCAGCTGGTCGGCGTCGGTGCGCCGCAGGTATGCGGCCAGCCGGTCGGCCTCGTCCGCGCCGCGCTCGACCACCTTGTGCGTACCGTTGCTGCGGTCGCGCAGCTCGCCGGCGCCGCTTCGCAGCGCCTCTGCGATCGCACCGATCTGATCCGCGAGCTGGTCGGAACGCTGTTCCACCTGGCTTCGCAGCTGGGTGCGTCCCCGCTCCGCCACCTCGTCGGCGCGGGCGCTCACAACCTGCTTCGTCTCGGCGGCCATGTCGGCCATCATGCTGTTCTCTTCGCTCGTCTGCATTGCTCCTCCTGGGCGCTCGTGTGTGCCATCCAACTACCGCGCCGGAGGGTCGCCGAAACACGAGTCCGGGCGGCGTTTCCGGCACGCGCACACCGGGTATCGGAGAGCCTGTGGTGCCAGCCGAGCAGCCTACGATCGTGGGGCGTCCGCCGGCGGGCGGTGAGCGCTGAGGCACTCGGGGCAGGCGACGGCCTCGTCGCCGCCCTCCCTCCACTCGACCAGCCAGCCGGCGGGCGGCACCGCCGACTGATCGCCGTAGCGGGCCTCCTCTGCGCCGCAGGCGCACCGGTACACGGCGCACAGACACGGGTAGGGCACGTCGACCTGAGCGATCACGACGTTCATGGACGTAGTGTCGCTCCCCGGCCCGCTTCGGCGCAAGCGAACGCTCCCAACCGCCGCTAGCGGTCGCTGCTGGTGAGCCCGCGGGCGGCCAGCAGGGTGCCGGCGATGCAGAGCAGCGCGGCTCCCGCCACCGCCGCCCTGAATGCGTCGATGGTGGCGTGCCGCTGGATATCGCTGAGGTGGCGGGCGAAGGGGTCCACCGCGTGATGGGCCGCCTGCGCATCGAACACGAGCGTGATCACCACTCCCAAGAGCGGCGTCGCGATCAGCCCGCCCAGCCGGGAGACGGTGGTGTTGACGCCCGCGGCCAGGCCGGTGAACTGATCGGGCGCCGCCCGAAGCGCGGTGGCCGTGATCGGCGCCACCAGCGTCGCGAAGCCCAGCGCCAGCACGACCACGCCCGGCAGCGGCGCGATCGGGTTGGTGCTGGTGATGAGCGTCAGCAGCACGAAGCCCGCGGTCAGCACCAGCGGCGCACGCACCAGGTAGCGGCGCGGCCCGTTCTGGTCTGCCAGCCGTCCGAACCGGGCGGCGATGAAGAACATGATCACGCTGATCGGCACGAACACGAGCGAGGCCCTGGCCGGGGTGTAGCCGACGGCGCCCGACTGCAGGTACAGCGCGAGGTAGAAAGTGACTCCGCCGATCGCCGCGTACACCAGCAGCGTGTAGAGGTTTGCGACCACGAACATGCGTGAGATCAACAGCTCGCGCGGGAGCAGCGGGTTGGCGCTTCGCAGCTCCGATGCCACCAGCGCCGCCAGGCCCGCCAGCGAGAGCCCGAACGCCCAGATCACCGTCGCGAACCCGGCCTGCGTGCCCTCGATCAGGGCGTAGGTGAGCGCGCCGAACGTGAGCGCGATCGAGACCGCGCCGGGGATCTGCACCGGCCGCGGGACGGCGGGCAGCACCTCACTGGGGCGGCCGCGCCACGCCAAGGTGAGCGCGACGGCGGCGGCCGGCAGGTTGATGAAGAAGATCCAGCGCCAGGACGCGTACTGGACGAGCAGGCCCCCCAGCGGCGGGCCGATCATGGTGCCGATGCCGCTCCATGCCGTCCACTGACCGACGGCGCGTCCGCTGTCGCCGGCGTAGGTCGCCCGCAGCAGGGCGAGGCTGTTGGTGGTGAGCAGCGCGCCGGCGACGCCCTGCAACACGCGCCCGAACACCAGCATGCCGCTGTTGGGAGCGAACCCCGACAGCGCGGACGCGGCGGCGAAGCCGACCACCCCCAGCACGAACAGCCGCCAGCGCCCGTAGCGGTCGCCCAGCGCGCCGGAGATGATGTAGAGCGACGCCACCGCCAGCGAGTAGGACAGCATCACCCACTGCTGGGTGCCCAGTCCCGCATGCAGGTCGCGGCCGATGGTGGGCAGGGCAATGTTCACCACCGTGCCGTCGACGAACGTCATCGACGAGCCGATCACGGTCGCGATCAGCGTGAACAGCTTGCGGCGATCGACCCCGGCCTGTTCGTCGCCGGCAGCGGCGACGGCCGTCATGCCTCACCGTCAGCGGCCACCGCCTTGCCCAGCGGCAGCGTGACGACGAACTCGGTCGAGCCGGGGCGAGAGCTGAGCGTGAGGTCGCCGACGGTGATGCTGCCGTGCTTGAGGCGGTAGCCGAGGATCGTGAGCGTGCTCTCGATGCCGTCGTGGATGTCGACCTGCTCGATCGACGCCCTGTCCAGCAGCATGGGTCGCGCCGACTCGAGCGGCTCGCCGCCGCTGCTCACGCGCCGGCACCGCCCGCGGACGGCATGGCGAAGGCGACCTCGTCCTCGTAGCACCAGAACCAGTCCTCGTCAGGCTCGGCCGAGCGGATCACGAGGTGGCCGCTGCTGGCCACGTGCGCCGTCGCGTGCCGGTTGGGCGACGAGTCGCAACAGCCGATGTGGCCGCAGCTGGTGCACATGCGCAGGTGCAGCCAGCGGGCACCGATCGGCAGGCAGTCCTCGCAGCCGGGAATCGATTCGGGCAGCTCTGTCAGCTCGATCTGATCGAGGTGGGAGCAGGTCACAGCCACTTGCATACTCCTTATCTGGATCGGGGGATGGGATCCTAGATCAGCCGCTGCACGAAGACGATCTTTGCGGCGGTGGCCGGCTCGGATATCCTCGGGCGGAGATATGGGCAACGGAGCGACGCGAGGAGAGGTTTCGATGGACGAAGCACAGATCCACACCCAGATCGAACGCCTGGTCGAGGAGGAGCACGCGCTCTGGAAGGACGAGGCCGGGGGCGGCAACAGCGAGCAGGACGGCAAGCGCCTGAAGGAGGTGCAGGTGATGCTCGACCAGTGCTGGGACCTGCTGCGGCAGCGGCGCGCCCTGCGCGAGGCGCACCTCGACCCGGACGGCGCCAGCGCCCGGCAGCCTGAGGTGGTCGAGCACTACGAGCAGTAGCGGGGCGCCGTCCTTCTCGGAGCGGACGGCGTGGGCGCGCAGCCTGCAGACGCCGCTTCGCAGCTTCCTGCGCACAGAGACGGGAAGCGCCGCGGTGCTGCTGGTGGCGACGCTTGCCGCGCTGGCGTGGGCCAACCTCGATGCCGGCTCGTACCGCTCGCTGTGGCAGACGACGCTGGCCATCCGGGTCGGCGGCCACGGCATCTCCGAGCCGCTGCGCTACTGGCTGAACGCCGGCCTGATGACGTTCTTCTTCTTCGTCGTCGGCCTCGAGGCACGGCGCGAGTTCGACATGGGCGAGCTGCGTGAGCGGCGCCGGCTGGCGCTGCCGGTGGCCGCCGGGCTGGGCGGGATGGCGATCCCGGTGGCGATCTTCCTGACGGCGAATGCCGGCCGATCGTCGCAGCACGGCTGGGGCGTCGCGATGTCGACCGACACCGCCTTCGCGCTGGGCATGCTGGCGCTGGTCGGGCCGCGCTTCCCCGACCGGCTGCGCGCCTTCATGCTGACGGTGGCGGTGGTGGACGACCTGGTGGCCCTGATCGTGATCGGAACGGTGTACACCGATCACCTCGTGACGGGGCCGCTGCTGGTGGCCGCCGGGCTTTTCGCGCTGCTGGTCGTGAGCATCCGGTTCAACCTGCCCCACGGCGCCATCCACGTGCTGTTGGGCACGGCGATCTGGATCGCCCTCTACCGCTCGGGCGTCGACCCGGTCGTGACCGGCCTCGCCCTGGGCCTGCTGACGTACGCATCGCCCGCCGCTCGGGCCGACCTCGAGCGGGCCAGCGACCTGTTCCGGCTGTTCCGCGAGCAGCCGACGCCGGAGCTGGCGCAGTCAGCCGGGGTCGGCCTGCGCTCGGCGATCTCGCCGAACGAGCGGCTGCAGCACCTCTTCCACCCCTGGACGAGCTACCTGATCGTGCCCCTGTTCGCGCTCGCCAATGCAGGCGTCACGATCAACGGCGGCCTGCTCTCGGACGCCTTCACCTCGTCGATCACGCTCGGGATCCTGATCGGCTACGTGGCCGGGAAACCGGCCGGAGTGCTGGGGGCGTCCTGGCTAGTGACCAGGCTCAGCGGCCGCCGCCTGAGCCCGCCGGTCGGCTGGGCGGCCCTGGCCGGTGGCGGCTGCATCGCCGGCATCGGCTTCACCGTCGCGCTCCTGATCGCGAGCCTGGCCTTCCGGGGGCGGCAGCTCGAACAGGCGAAGGTGGGCATCCTGACCGCCGCGCTGGTGGCGTCGCTGACCACCTGGCTGGTGTTCCGCACGATGGCGCTGCTGCCGCCACAGCTTCGGATCAAGGCGCTGCTCGGCACGTCTCAGATGCTGGTCGACCTGGCCGTGCCGGTCGACCCCGAACGCGACCATATCCGCGGCGACGTGGACGCCAAGGTGACGCTGGTCGAGTACGGGGACTTCGAGTGCCCGTACTGCGGGCGGGCGGAGGGCGCGATCCGGGAGCTGCTGCACGACTTCGGCGACGTCCGCTACGTGTGGCGCCACCTGCCGCTGAACGACGTGCATCCGCGCGCGCAGCTGGCCGCGATTGCGGCCGAGGCGGCGGACGAACAGGGTGCGTTCTGGGAGATGCACGACCTGCTGCTCGAACATCAGCACGCGCTGCGGCCGAGCGAGCTGGCCGGCTACGCGGAGCAGCTCGGTCTCGACCGCGAGCGGTTCGTGGAGGACCTGCACGGGCACTCGGGTGCGGGTCGCATCGCCGAGGACGTCGACGGCGCCGACCTGAGCGGTGTCTCCGGCACGCCCAGCTTCTTCGTCAACGGCCGCCGCCACGAGGGCGCCTACGACATCAACGCGCTTGCGACGGCGGTGCGCGCCGCCCGCGCCCGGGCGCTGGTCTCGGCCTGAGCACGTCGCTAGACTCGGCCGATGCCCACGTTCTCCCGTGGCGGAGTGCGACTGGCCTACCACGAGGTCGGCTCCGGATTCCCGGTGGTGCTTCACACGGGCGGCGCCGGCAGCTCGTCGATGTGGCGGGATGGCGGCTACGTCGAGCGGCTGGCAGAGTTCCGGCTGATCCTGCTCGATCACCGCGGACGGGGAGCGAGCGACCGGCCAACAGAGGTCGCGGCGCATCGCATCGCCGAGTACGTCGCCGACGTGTCCGCGCTGGCAGACCTGCTGGAGCTGAGCCGATACGCCTTCGTCGGCTACTCGTTCGGCGCGGGGGTCGGGATTCGGCTTGCCGCGGGCGATGCTCGCGTGGCAGGGCTGGTGTCGCTGGGTGCCGTGTTCGATCCGCCCAACGCCGCGCCGGAAGCGTCCGGGTACGAGTCGCCGGTGCGCGAGGCGGGCAGCATGGCGGCGCTGATCGAAATGATCGAGCAGGATGAGGCCATCCTGTTGCCGGATTGGGCGCGAGCGCAGTTCACCGACACGGATGCCACGCAGTTCCTGCTCACTTTGGATGCGAACGCGGACGCCGGCGATCCCTGGGACGTCCTGCCCGCTATCCGCGCCCCCAGCGTCCTGATCGCGGGCTCCGACGAGGATCCGGAGGACGGCCAGGGCATGATGGCCGCTGCGATGCCCGACGCCGACAGCGTGCACCTGCCCGGAGTCGGCCACGTCGGCGCGTTTCTGCGGCCGGACGAGGTGACGGCCGCCGCGCTCGCCGCCCTGCGCCGCGCCGCATCGTCGTGACGTGTGGCGCAGCGGCGCGCCGGCGCCGGCTCACTCGGCGCGGGCTACGGCCAGACGGTGTAGCCCGTCATCCCCATCTGGGCGCCGCTGAATCCGGGGCGACCCGCCTGCCGCTGCGCCGGCGTGGTCGTGTAGCGGGGGCCGTTCAGCTCGATCCAGTCTCCGAACGCACGCATGCTGCCCAGAGCGGCGCCCATGTTCTCGAGCGTGATGCCGCCCTGGCCGGTGGCCTCGGTGGTGGCCTCGAAGTTGAGGTCGAACGTCGCGTCAGGTCCGAAGGTGTCCGCGCCGACACCCAGGATGTGGCGATGCTGGAACAGCCAGTCGACGGCGACCCCGGAGAAGCCGGGCACATCGTCGAAGTAGTCGTTGTAGCGCCCCGGCCGGCGCTGGTTTCCGAGCCGGTAGAAGCGCGACAGCCCCGTGTACAGCACCACGTATGACCCGGGCGGGATCCTGCCGTGCAGACGCTCGAACCGGCGCAGGTCGGGGATGCCGACGAAGTAGTCGCCGTTTCCGTGGCGGCGCCGGATCTGCGCCCGGACGTCGAGCAGCACCAGCGGGCGCGGGGTGAAGAACTTCTCCGGCAGATTGACAAGGCAGGGAGCGCCGACGTGGAAGTGGCAGGGCGCCGAGATGTGCGTCCCGGTGTGCGTGCCGAGCGAGGTGATCTGCTCGAGCAGGTACCCCGACTTCGGCACCGTCGTCCACACCCGCCAGCGAAACGGCGGGTCTCCGGGGAACAGCGGGGCGTCGGTCGTCAGCGGTTGCCCAAGTCGCAGCGGCCGTGCCGTGCGCGGATCGACCGCCCAGTAGGGCGCCGCGATGCCGGTGCGCTTGGCCAGCAGCGAAACGCGATCCTTCGCCAGCGTCGAGAGCCGGGCAGCGGCTGGGCTCTGCTGGCTGTCCGAGAACCGCTCGGCGGCAAACGCCGTCGCGGCCACCACGACTGCGACCATCACCGCCAGGAAGATGCTTCCTCTCCGCACGCGCCGAGTATCCCATATTCAAGGTACCCAGCCCCGCCGTTTGCACGTACGCTGGAATCGCATGATTCGCTCGCACACATTTCGCCGGCCGCGATTGGCGCTCGTGGCGTCAGTCGTCATCGCCCTCGCGCTGGTCGCAGCCCTGTCAACGCCGGCCAGAGCGGGCGGAGCGTGGGTGCGGCGGGCGAACATGCCGATCGGCGAGCAGGAGGCCGGCGTTGCCAAGCTGGGCGGCAAGATCTACCTGATGGGCGGCTTCGAGAGCTTCCACGTGATCCAGGTGTACGACCCGGGCAGCAACTCGTGGGTGCAAGCTCCCTACCGCCTGCCGGCAAACCGGTGGGGCGGCGCCGCAGTGACCGTCAACCGGCGGATCCTGCTGTTCGGGGGAGGAAGCCGCGATTTCGACTTCGTCGGGACGAGGACGACCTACTCGATCAACCCCGCCACCGGTACCGTCACGACCCGGCACATCGCCCCGATTCCGCTCGAGCAGGCGGCCGCGGTCCGGATCCCCGGCACCAGCCGGGTGCTTGTGGTGGGCGGCCACAACCAGCAGGAGGCAGGGCCGACGCTCACCGCGACGCCGATCTACATCTACGACACGGTGAACGACACCTGGACGCGCAAGGCAAACCTGCCCGTGACCGGGAGCCTGTTCGGCGGCACGGCGGTGAACGTGCAGGGGAGCATCTACTACTACGGCGGCCTCGTTGACCTGCTCAGCGGTCCGGTCAGCCGCGCCGTGTTCCGTTACCAGGCCGGATCGGACTCATGGACAAAGGTCGGCAGCATGCCGCGTGGCACTGACGTCAGGGCGCAAGGGGCGGTCGGACTCGACCACAGGATCTACATCGTCGGCGCCGACTTCACCTCGGAGCGCACGGTGAACGTCTTCGACCCAGGCAGCGGGACATGGTCGATCGGCCCAGCCATACCCAGCACCGATGGCCCGCGCACCGTCATCGGTCTGCGAGGCACCATCTACGCGCTGGGCGGCTCGTACCTGGTGCAGGGCGAGACGTTCGTAGGCCGGTGGAACTGGGCGCTCGCCACCACAACACCCTGACGACGAGGGGCGGGGCGGCTCAGGGTTGCAGGACAGCCTCTTTTTGGCGAACCGACTCCAGGTAGAATCGGCGCGGTGGAGCCTCGGACGAAGGAAGCGAAAAGGGTATGACCAAAAGCGGGCCGAATGAAAGCACGTCTCCGTCTCAGCTGATAGACGCGAGAATCGAGGAGCTGGGCGACTGGCGGGGCAAGATGCTCAGCCGGCTCCGTGCCTTGGTCAAGGAAGCCGATCCCGAAGTCGTCGAGGAGTGGAAGTGGAGAGGGGTTCCGGTGTGGTCGCACGACGGAATCATCTCCACCGGAGAGACGTACAAGACCGTCGTGAAGATGACATTCGCCAAAGGGGCGGCTCTGGAGGATCCTTCGGGCCTCTTCAACTCCAGCCTGGACGGGAACACACGGCGTGCCATCGACTTCCACGAGGGCGAACAGGTAGACGAGGAGGCGTTGAAGACTCTCGTTCGCGCCGCCGTGACCCTGAACCAGTCCAAAGCCAAACGCTGAGCCCACAGCATCCCGGTTTTTTCCACGAGCCTTCAGCGGCCGGGCGGCGTGGCGAAGTGGCGCGCGGCGACGCACGAACAGGCGCTGTAGGATCGCGGCCGTGCCGTTCACGCTCATGAACCTCAAACGCGACCTCGAAGATGTCGGGTCCAGGTTCGACGGTGCGCCTGACCTGGAGTTCCGCCTGGCGACCACCGCGCTCGCCCTTGAGCAGTCCGGCCTGTGCTACCAGCGCATCCCGCCCGGCTACCGCTTTCCGTACGGCCATAACCACAAGGAACAGGAAGAGGTGTACGTGGCCGTACGCGGGAGCGGGAGGATGAAGCTTGACGATGAGGTGGTCGAGCTCCAGGAGTGGGACGTGGTACGCGTCCCTCCCGGCACGTGGCGAGGGTACGAAGCCGGGCCCGAGGGCCTCGAGATGATCGTAATCGGAGCGCCGAATCTCGGCGACAATCCGCGTGCTGACGTCGAGGGCCAGCGCGACTGGTGGACTGATTAGCGCGAACGACGAACCCCAGCAGATTTCCGATGGCTGGGGTTCGTGTGACCGATCTTTGATGGAGGCGGCGGGAATCGAACCCGCGTCCACGAACGCACGAGAAGAGCGTCTACAAGCGTAGTCCGGGATTGAGATTCGCCTGGCGGCTGCCCCCGGACGGGCCACCGTTCACGCTAGCCCCTCTTTGAAGTCCCGATCGGCGGCGGAGGCGTTCCCCCTCACGGCAAGCCCGCTATATGACACCGGCGATCCCTCCCACGGGCTGGAGGGGCCAGCGCGCTACCTAATTAGGCAGCGAGTGCGAGATCAGATTCCGCACTTGCGGTTTTCCAGGGATTTTACGAGGCCACCTGGAACCTCGGCTTGCAACTCTCCTCGAAGATCGACCGTGTCGAAACCAGGTCGCCCCCTTGGAGAACACTCACAGTGTAGCGTGCTCAGCCCGGCTCTTCGAACCGCCGCATCCATCCCCCCACCACGTCCAGGAACCGCTGCGGCTCCTCGACGTGGGGCATGTGCGACGAGTCCTCGAACAACACCCACTCCGAGCCCGGGATCCCCTCCTGCACGGTGCGTGAGATCAGCGGCGTGGCCTCGTCGTGGGCACCGGACACGATCAGCGTCGGCAGGTCGATCTCGCCCAGCCTGGGCGTGACGTCCCACTCCTTGAGCGTGCCGATGCAGTGAAACTCGCTCGGCCCGTTCATGGTCATGTAGACCTCGTTCGGCATCTGCTCGAACGAGCGCTGCACGAAGTCCGGGTAGGGTCGCACCCGGCAGACGTGACGGTCGTAGAACACGTCACATGCGGCCACGTACTCCTCGCTGTCGGTCGTGCCCTCCCGCTCATGGCGCAGCAGCGTCTCCTGCACCTC
>JAWVEC010000173.1:0-7720 GCA_033856975.1 Gaiellales bacterium | reverse complement strand
CCGGCCTCGAGCGCAAGAAGGTCAAGGACCGCCACGACGACTTGATGGAACTGATCGCCGAGCTGCGTGCGATCCTGGCCGACGAGGATCGGCTGATGGGTCTGATCCGCGAGGAGCTGCTCGAGGTGCGCGCCCAGTTCGCCGACGCGCGTCGCACCGAGATCCTGCCCGCCGAGGGTGAGATCGATCTTGAGCAGCTCATTGCCGAGGAGGATATGGTTATATCCATCACGGCAAGTGGCTACATCAAACGGCTTGCTCTCTCGACCTACCGCACCCAGGGCCGTGGCGGAGTGGGCGTGATGGGGATGGATACGAAGGACGATGACGTGATCGACCACCTGTTCGTCGCGTCCACTCACGACTATCTGCTGTTCTTCACCACCGTCGGCAAGGTTTACCGGGTGAAGGTGCACGAGCTGCCGCTCGGCACGCGTCAGTCGAAGGGCCGCGCCCTGGTGAACGTGCTGCCGCTGCGACAGGATGAGCAGGTTCGCGCGGTGATCGACACACGCACCTACAGCGAGGGCAAGTACCTCCTGTTCGCGACCCGCAAGGGCATGGTCAAGAAGACAGAGTTCAAGGCGTACGACACCGTCCTCAAGGCCGATGGCATCATCGCCCTGAATATCCGCGACGGCGATGAGCTGGTCGGCGTGCGGCTGACCGACGGCGATGACGACGTCCTGCTCGTCTCCCGAAACGGCTCTGCCGTTCGCTTCTCCGAGCACGACGTGCGTGCGATGGGCCGTGACACCACCGGCGTCATCGGCATGAAGCTGCGAAGCGGCGACGAGGTGATCTCGGTCGAGATCGCCCGCGACGACCAGGAGCTGCTCGTTGTGACCGAGAACGGTTTTGGCAAACGCACCCGGATCAGCGAGTACCCGGCCAAGGGCCGCGGCACGATGGGCGTCCTGACGGTCCGCTACACGGAGTCGCGCGGCCGTCTGGCCGGCGCGATGATCGTACGCGACGGCTACGAGGTGATGCTGATCTCCCAGGACGGCACCGTTATCCGCCAGAAGGCGGAGGGCATCTCGCGCATGGGCCGCGCGACTCAAGGTGTGCGCATCATGAACCTGCGCGAAGGCGATCGGCTGTCGAGCGTCGCTCGAGTCACCGAGCCGCAGGACGCCGTGGCCCAGGCCGATGGGCTGGCGGAGACGCCGGACGCCGAGCCGCTGGATGCGATCGAGCCGGATGCGACCGACGAGCCGGATGCCCCGCTTGACGAGCCGTCACAGGACGACACCGAGTAGCGGTCAGGGCGTCGTGCGGCCCGGGGTTCAAGTCGGCGCCGTTTCTGTCCGATATCGGCCGTTGGAAGGAATTGGGTCGCCCGTGTGGAACAAAGCGGTCGACAACACTTCCGATCAAGGCTTGTCCCCGGCTGAAAGAGGTACCGCGATCATGCGTCAGGTGGATTTACTCGAGCCGGTCAGCCTGGCTGACCGATTGCCCCAACTGGAGCTGTACCTGAGCCAGGTCTGCGCGGTGGCCGGCATCTCGAAGATGCAGCTCGACTACTGGACGAACAAGGCGGAGATCCCGACCAAGGGAAACAAACAGCGCGTCTACGACATGGACGCGGTCGAGATGGTGATGCTGATCAAGCAGGCCAAGGACAAGGGCCTCAACCTGGGCGCCGCCATCGCGGCCGCCCATGAGTACCAGCAGCTGCAGGCCGAGCAGCGCCGGCTCGCCTCGTAGCCCGAGCTCAGCCGATGCCGGCCAGCTCGTCGGCCGCGCGCTCGGGGTCGACCACGTTCACCCAGATGCCGGCGCCCAGCTCGATCGCCGCCGCCACCGTCAGCCGCGGAAGCAGCTCGACATGCCAGTGGTAGGGGGCGTCGCCGTGTAGCGGAGCGTCGTGCACGATCGCGTTCCAGGCCGCCTCGGCACCCAGCAGCCCCCGGAACCGGGCCGCCATGTCCCCGATTGCCGTGGCCAGCGCCGCGTCGAGTGGCGCCGTCGGCTGATGCTGCTCGGGCGCGATCCAGGTCTCATACGGCATTCGCGCCCACGGCGGGCAGAAGCTGACCAGCCCGTCCGCCCGCCGCACGACACCGGACGGCGGATCGCACAGCGGGCAGCCGCGCGCAAACGACTCGAGCTCACGCACCACCGCCGGGGGTGAGGTGGGAAACGGCACAAGCTGCGAGTGCGAGTGCTCGAGCGAGGCGCCGGCCGCCGCACCCTCGTTGATGGCCGCCAGCAGATAGCCGGCGCCACCGGCACGATGATGCTCACGGCGATCACGCCAGGCCTCGACCGCCGCCGCCAGCACGCCCGGCGCCAAGTCGGCCACCGCGGCCGCGTGCTGCGGCCCGTGGATCACCACCTCCTGACCCGCGAAGGCGGGGAACTTGTTGGGGACGACGCGAACCGTCCAGCCCGGGCTGTCGGGTCCGCCGCCGGAGCGCCCGTACGCAGCCAGCTCGGGCGGAGTCAGCGCCTCGTGCCCCTCGCAGAACGGGCACGTCGCCGGGTCGCCGGCGCGCGCCGTGCGCCCGGTCGCACCCGGCCGCCCGGCTCGCGCCGGCACCACCAGCACCGATTCACCGGTGAGCGGGTTCTGACGCAGCGGGCCCGCTATTCGGGGGTGTCCTTGGGCGGCTGCACGAACGGCCGGATCAGGTCGATCGGGATCGGGAAGATGGTGGTGCTCGAGTTCGGGCCGGCGATCTCGAGCAGCGTCTGCAGGTAGCGCAGCGTGAGTGCGATCGGGTGTTCGCTGATCACGGCCGCGGCCTCGGTCAGCTTGGCCGATGCCTCGAACTCGCCTGCGGCCGAGATCACCTTCGCGCGTCGCTCGCGCTCGGCCTCCGCCTGGCGGGCCATGGCCCGTTGCATGCCGCTTGGAATCTCGACGTCGCGCACCTCGACCACGTTCACCTTGATGCCCCAGGGGCCGGTCTGCTCGTCGATGATCTTCTGCAGGATCAGGTTGATCTTGTCACGCTCGGACAGCAGCTCGTCCAGCACGTGCTGACCGAGCACGCTGCGCAGCGTGGTCTGGGAGATCTGCGACGTGGCCAGCGAGAAGTCGGCCACCTTCACGATCGAGGCGGCCGGATCGACCACCTGGAAGTAGGCGACGGCGTTCACCCGCACCGGCACGTTGTCACGCGTGATCACCTCCTGGGGCGGGATCACCAGCGTCACCACGCGCAGCTCGACCTTGATCATCTTGTCGACGATCGGGATCAGCAGGAACAGGCCGGGGCCCTTCGGGTCGCCCAGCAGCCGTCCCAGCCGAAAGACGACGCCGCGCTCGTACTCGCGCAGCACCCGCACCGAGTTGGCAAGCAGGATCACGACGAACGCGAGCACCACGGCAAGCACGATCAGGTAGATCACTGGGTCTCCTCCGGCAGCTGGATTTCGGGGCCGTCGGGGGCAACGTGCAGCGTCAGGCCCTCGACACGCCGCACGATCACGGTATCTCCCACGCCGGCGGCGCCGTTTTCGGCCTCGGCCTGCCACAGCGCGCCGTCGATGAATACCTGGCCACTGGGGTCGAGCGGGGTGCGGACGACGGCCTCGCGGCCGGGCATACCGGCCAGCCCAGCATTCGCAGCTGCCACCGGTTGGTGGCGGGCGGCCACGACCTTGGTCGCGATCACCGCCAGCGCGCCGCCGAACAGCACCGAGATGGTCACCACGACCAGCGGGGAGACGGTCATGTCGGATCCCGGCGTGCGGAACAGGAGCAACCCGCCGGCCGCCAGCGCGATCACTCCTGACAGGCCGACCAGGCCGTGGCTGGTGACGTAGGCCTCTGCCACCAGTAGCCCGACGCCCATCACGATCAGCGCCACCCCGGCCCAGTTGATCGGAACCACCGAGAAGCCGAACAGGGCCAGGATCAGGCTCACCCCGCCCAGCGTGCCGGGCAGGATCACGCCGGGGTGGAACACCTCGTAGGCGATGCCGCCGATACCGGCCAGGAACAGCAGAAACAGCAGGTTCGGGTCGATCAGGATGTTCAGCAGCTCGAGCGTGAACGGCATCGACTCGTGCTCCACGTTCGCGTTGGCGGTGTGGAACGTGAGGTGCTTGGTGCCGCGCGTCTCGGCGCCGTCGATCGCGTTCAGCAGATCGGTGAGGTTGGGGGAGAGCCGCTCGACCAGCTTGTTGGCGACCGCCTCGTCCGCCGTGTAGCTGGTCGCCTTGCGCACCGTCAGCACAGCAGCATCGGCGTTCCGTCCGTGGGTGCGCGCCAGCGCCTTGATCTTGGCCTCGGCGTCGTTCCTGACCTTGCGCCCCAGGTCGCCGGTGATGTTGCCGCCGCTGGAGTCGATCGGCGTGGCCGCTCCGATGTTGGTGTTCGGCGCCATCGCCGCGTAGTCGCTGGCCATGGTGACGTACACGCCCGCCGAGGCCGCGCGGCCGCCCTGGGGCGAGACGTAGACGACAACCGGCACGGTGGCGGCCAGCTCGTCCTTGTAGATCGCCTCCATCGAGGTCGAGAGGCCACCTGGCGTATCAAGCAGGATCACGAGCGCCGCCGCGTGGCGGCTCTCGGCGCGGTCGATCGAGTCGCTCACGAAGCTGGCCGAGACGGGGTTGATCTCGCTGTTCAGCGTGATCGCGATCACCAGCGGCCCGGTCGGCGCCGCGGCCGCCTGCGTGGACGAAGCCGTGACCGCGCCGAGCAGGCTCAGCGCCATCGTCAGCAGCAGTCGTCTGGTCGTCACCCCGCATCAAATATAGCCCCATTGCGGACTGGATCAGGGCTGCGAAGTCACAACCTCCACCCGCTCGACCTCCGCCGAGCTGTGGGCGACACCGTCGACCACCAGCCGGCCGAGCTCGTCGATGCCCTCGCACCGGCCGCGACGTCCGCCCACCAGCACGACGGTGCGGCCGCGCAGCTCGTCGCGCACCAGCCCGCCGAACCCGTCTCGCTCGAAGGAGACGTAGCGCCGCTCGAGCTCTGCCAGCAGGTCGACCAGGACCTGCGCTCGGTCGACCGGCCCGCCCCGTTCGATCGCCAGCGAGGTGGGCGGCACACGGGCGTCGCCGGGCAGCTCGTGCTCGGCCAGGTTGGCATTCAGGCCGACGCCCAGCACCAGCTTGCCGTCGCGCAGCTCCGGCAGCACGCCGGCCAGCTTGCGGCCCTCGATCATGACGTCGTTCGGCCACCGCACCGTCGCACGGGGATCGCAGACGACGCACACCGCCTCGGCCGCCACCAGCGAGAAGGCGGCCAGCCGGTCGGGTGGTGTGCGCGGCTCCAGCGCGAGTGAGAACAGCAGCCCCGTTCCGGGCGGTGAGAGCCAGTGCCGGCCACGCCGTCCGCGGCCGGCCGTCTGCTCGTCGCAGGCGGCCACGCCGCCCTCCGGCAGTCCGCGGGCAAGCTCCTGGGTGGAGGCGCACACCGGCTGCCACAGGTACGGCCGGCCGAAGCTGCCACGCAGCCGGGGCTCGACCTGCTCCGGGGTCAGTGCCATTCCGTAGAATACGCCGCGCATGTTCACGCAACCGAAACGTGCCGAGGCTCGTCTACCCCTGCGAGAACGGGTGCGTGACGAGTCTGCGCACGCCGCGCTGTCGGATGTTGTGCTCGCCGTCCGGGCCAAGGATGGCGATCGGCTTGCCCTCGAGGCGCTGGTCGAGCGGCACGCACCGCGGGTGCGGCGGCTGACGGCGTACCTGCTCGACGACCCACAGGATGCCGAAGACGCTGCCCAGGAGGCGCTGGCGAAGGTGCTGACACGAATCGACCAGTTCCGGGGTGAGGCCCGCTTCGCCACCTGGCTGCACAGCCTGGTCACCAACACCTGCCGTGACCTGGGCGAGCGCCAGCGGCGCCGGCGACATCAGCCGCTGGAGGCGGCTCCCGAGCAGGTCGCGGCGGGTGGGCCGCACGACCTGGCCTGCCAGCACGAGCAGCGGGCGACGCTCGCCCGCGGCATGGACGGGCTGTCCGACGACCAGCGCCACGTGATGGTGATGAAGGACGTGCTGTCGCTGTCCTATGAGGAGATCGCGGACGCTCTGGGGATGCCGGTGGGCACGGTCAAGTGCCACGCCCATCGCGGCCGCGCCCGCGTGCGGCGTGCGCTGGTGCTCTCGGACGAGGCGGCGTCCGCGTGACCGAGGCGCTCGCTCTGCCGCTCGACCGGACCGGCATCGAGGCGATCATCCCCCACCGCGAGCCGTTTTTGCTGATCGACGAGATCATCGAGCTGGTGGCCGGCGAGCATGCCGTGGGGCGCTACCACGTCGAACCCGAGGCCTGGTACCTGCGCGGCCACTTCCCGGGCCGCCCGATCATGCCGGGCGTGCTGCAGGTGGAGGCACTGGCGCAGGTGGGAGCCGTCTGCGGGCTGGCCTCGCCGGGGTTCGCCGGCCGGCTGGCGCTGTTTGCCGGCATCGACGACGTGCGCTTCAAGCGGATCGTCGTGCCGGGCGACACGCTCACCCTGGAGTGCCGGATCACGCGCCTGCGAGGGCCGATCGGCAAGGCGGACGCGACCGCCTCCGTCGACGGCGAGCTGGCCTGCCGGGCGGCGCTGACCTTCGCACTGACCGAGCGCCCGGCGTGATCGCGGCTTGCCGCGAAGGCGTCTCGCTGCTCGGCATCGGCTCGTACGTGCCCGAGCGGGTGATGACCAACGACGAGATCGCGGCCATGGTCGAGACGAGCGACGAGTGGATCGCCCAGCGCACCGGCATCCGCGAGCGGCGGATCGCGGCGCCGCATGAGTCGTCCGCATCGCTGGGAGCCGAGGCGGCGCGGCGTGCGATCGAGAGCGCCGGCATCGACCCCGGCCAGCTCGACCTGATCGTCGCCGCCACCGCCAGCCCCGACTACTACTTCCCGGCCACCGCGTCGCTGATCGGGGAGCGGATCGGGGCCGACAACGTCGCCGGCTACGACCTCTCTGCAGCCTGCACCGGGTTCATCTACGCGCTCGCGCAGGGCTACTCGCAGATCGCCTCCGGTCTGGCCGAGACGGTGCTGGTGGTCGGCACCGAGGTGTTCTCGCGGCTGCTCGACTGGAGCGACCGCTCGACCTGCATCCTGTTCGGCGACGGCGCCGGTGCCGTGGTGCTGCGGCGCGACGATGGTGCTCGCGGGCTGCGCGGATTCGAGCTGGGCGCCGACGGCAAGGGCGCCTGCCTGCTGTCGGTGGCCGCGGCGGGCCACAGCGAGACCGAGCCGGCCGGACGGTACGTCCAGATGAACGGCCCCGAGGTCTACAAGTTCGCCACCCGGGTGGTGGTGGAGTCGTCCGAGCGCTGCCTGCTGGCGGCCGGCCTGACGGTGGCCGACGTCGACGTGTTCGTCCCCCACCAGGCCAACCGCCGCATCATCGACCATGCCGCGCGCCGCCTGGGGCTGGACGAGAAGCGCGTCTTCTCGAACGTTGACCGATACGGCAACACGTCGGCCGGCTCGATCCCGATCTGCCTCGACGAGGCCTGGCGGGCCGGCCGCATCGAGGCCGGAGACATCGTCCTGATGGTCGGGTTCGGCGGTGGGCTGGCGTGGGGGTCGTGCGTGATGGAGTGGACGAAGGAGAGCGGATCATGAGTGGGGTCGCGTTCTGCTTCCCCGGCCAGGGCAGCCAGCGGGTTGGGATGGGCAAGGAGCTGGCCACGGCCTTTCCCGAGGCGGCCGCGGTGTTCGAGCAGGCATCCCAGACGCTCGGCTTCGACCTGGCCGCGGTCTGCTTCGAGGGCCCGCTCGAAGAGCTGTCGCGGA
>JAWVEC010000172.1:0-7121 GCA_033856975.1 Gaiellales bacterium | reverse complement strand
CGGATGCGGCCGCCACTCATGGGCAGGGCGTGGTGGAGGTCGAGTCCTGGACGTAGACGGTGACCGTCGACTTGGGGTCGACCATGGTGCCCGCCGGCGGGTCGCTGGCGACCACCACCCCGTCCGGGATGCTCGGATCCGACGCCAGGCAGTCCTGGCGCGCCGCGTGCAGGTCCTGCTGCTGCAGCAGGTGCTTGGCGCTGCCGTAGTCGGTGTTGGTCACGTCGGGTACCTGCACCTGCGCCGGGCCGGCGGATACCTGCAGATCGACGGTGCCGCCCTGGGGCGCCGGCTGGCCGGCGCTCGGGCTCTGGGCGAACACCTGCCCGGCGGGCGCGGTATCGCTGGGAGCGTCCACGCAGTTGGCCGTCAGGTTGAAGCCCTGCAGCGTCGAGGTGGCCTGGTCGCAGGTCATGCCGATCACGTTCGGCACCTTGACGTTGCCATTGGAGACAAACAGGGTGACGATCGTGGTGGGATCGATCACTCCCGGCCCCGGGGTGGTGCGGACGACGGTGCCGCTGGTCAGCTTGGACGGGATGTTGACGACTGCCGGCGATGGCAGCTTGAGATCCGACAGCGTCTGAAGCGCCTCCGCGAGCGGCTTGCCGCGCAGGTCAGGGAGCTTGACGCTCTTGGGGCCGGTGCTGACGACCATGGTCACGGTCGAGCCCTTGGGCGCGGTGTCGCCGGCCGCTGGCTTGGTGCTGATCACCGACCCCGAGGGAATGGTGGCGGATGCCTTGTGCCGGGACGGGCCGACCTTGAAGCCGTCGCCCTGCAGCGTCTGCTTGGCGGACGCCTCGGGCGCTCCGCTCACGTTCGGCACCTTCACGCCGGCCGGGCCCTGCAGCTGCTGGTAGACCACGTAGCCGACCGCGATGCTCGCCGCCAGCAGCAGCGCCACCAGCACCCATGGCAGTGCGCTTCGCTTCGGCTGGCCCGACGACGGCGGCAGCACGGCCGTGCGCTCGCCGGTGGCGGCGCCCATCACGCGGGTGGCGTCGGCGGCGGCATAGGCGCCGATCACGGCCGTCGCCTGCTGCGTGTCATGCGAGACGCCCAGCCCTCTGCGCACCCGCTCCAGCTCGTCCCCCATCTCCCGCGCGGAGCGGAAGCGCAGCGCCGGATCCTTGGCCAGCGCCCGCATCACGACCTGCTCCACGGCGGGCGAGATGAGCCGGTTCTTGCTGCTGGGCGGAACCGGCTGCTCGTTGACCTGCTTCATGGCGATCTCGACCGCGGAGCTGCCGCCGAACGGCACCTCGCCCGTCAGCAGCTCGTACAGCACGACGCCGAGCGAGTAGATGTCCGACTGCGGGCCGACGTTCTGGCCCCGCGCCTGCTCCGGCGAGAGGTACTGGGCGGTGCCCACGATCGAGCCCACCTCGGTCATCTCGACCTGGTTGGCGGCGCGGGCGATGCCGAAGTCGGTCACCTTGAGCAGGCCGTCCGGCGTCACCATCATGTTGTGGGGCTTGATGTCGCGGTGGATGACACCCCGCCGGTGCGCGAACTCGAGCGCCTGCAGCGCCTGCTGGGCGTAGCCGATCGCCTCGGCCTCCGGCAGCGGTGCCCGCGAGGTGATCTCCTCCTTGAGCGTCGGGCCCTCGATGTACTCCATCGCGATGTAGTACGTGCCCTCGGCCTCGCCGCGATCGTAGATCGAGACGATGTTGGGATGGTTGAGCCCGGCAGCGGCCGTCGCCTCGCGCCGGAAGCGCTCGACGAAGCCGTCATCCTGCGTGTAGCGGTCGGCCAGGATCTTGATCGCCACCCGCCGGTTCAGCGTCTCGTCCTGGGCCAGGTAGACGTCCGCCATGCCGCCGGCACCGATCCGCCGCTCCAGCCGGTAGCGGCCATCGAACAGCTCACCGATGATGTGGTCGACGCCCATCGCAGACCTACTTTGCCACGCCGTGGCTGAGGTATGCGGTGATCACGTCACGCGCGATCGGCGCCGCAATGGTGCCGCCGAACTCCGGCGTTCGCTCGATCACGACCGCGATCGCGATGCGCGGGTTCTGCGCTGGCGCGAAGGCGATGAACCATGCGGTGTTCAATCCGGTCACTCCCGTCTCGGCGGTGCCGGTCTTGCCGGCCACCGACAGAGATCCAAGGTTCGCGGCCTGACCGGTACCCTCCTCCACAACCCGTCTCATCATCGCGGTCAGCTCGGCGGCCGTGCCGGCGGACATGACCTGCTGCAGCTGCTGGGGATGGGTGGCCGAGATGGTGCTGCCGCTGGGCGAGGTGACACGGTCGACCAGCGAGGGCCGCATGCGGACGCCGTGGTTTCCGACCGTCGCAACCACCTCGGCCATCTGCAGCGGCGTGACGCCCAGCCGCTCCTGGCCGATCGCGACGCGGGCGATGTCGACCGGCGCCGAGCGCCGCAGCAGGTGCCCGCCGGCGTACAGACCGCTGGGCTGCATCTCGTCCGACGGGTAGTCGAGCGCCGGGTCGGTGAAGAAGCCGTACTTGTCCATCGTCGCGTACAGGCGGCTGGCGCCCACCTTCTCGCCGACCTGGGCGAACACCGTGTTGTACGAGTAGGTGAGCGCGTCGGTCAGGGTGACCACGCCCGCCGACTCGCTGCCGGCGTTGCACAGGGGCTGTCCCTGCACGGAGGTGAGGCAGTGGCCGTGCCCGTCGATGGTCGTGGTCGGGGTGTAGAGGCCGCTCTCGAGCGCGGTGGTGGCGGTCACCACCTTGAACGTCGAGCCGGGCGCGTACAGGCCCTGCGTCGCCCGGTCGAGCAGCGGCGAGCCGGCCTTGGCGGCATTCAGCTTCGCGAAGTTGGAGGCGACCGTGTTTGGGTTGTACTCGGGGCTGGAGGCCATCGCCAGCACCCTGCCGGTGGAGGGTTCGATCGCCACCACCGCGCCCGAGTGCCCGGCCAGCCCCGCCATCGCCACGCGCTGGGCGGCCGGCGAGAGGCTGGTGACCAGGTTGTTGCCGGTCACCGTCTGGCCCTGAAGGCGGTCGCCCAGGTTGCCCAGCACGGTCGAGAGGTCGGCGTTTGACGCGGTCAGGTAGTCGTTCTCGGACAGCTCCAGCCCCGACCGGCCGGAGCCGACCGTGTTGTACCCGACGGGGTGGCCGAACAGCGTCCCCAGCGGGTAGCGGCGCAGGTAGATGTCGAGGCCGTTCTTGTGCCGCTTGACGTTGGCCGCGAGCACGGTGCGGCCGTCGGCGGCGTAGATCAGCCCGCGCCTGATCTCGAGCTGGCGGTAGACCAGGCGCGCGTTGTCCTTGCGCGCCGCCAGCCCCGACGCGGCCCAGATCTGCCAGTAGGCGGTGATCGTGATCAGCAGCGCGAAGCCGATCGCACTCAGCTTGAACAGCCCGCTGATGCGCGGATTCATAGCCGCGTCCGCCGCGGTTTGGCAGAGACCATCAGGAGCAGCGCCAGCAGCATGAAGTTGGCCACGATCGAGCTGCCGCCGTAGCTCATGAACGGCAGCGTGATGCCGGTCAGCGGGATCAGGCGCGTGATGCCGCCCACGATCAAGAATGCTTGCAGCGAGACGGCGAAGGTCAGCCCGGTGG
Organism: Gaiellales bacterium; assembly: GCA_033856975.1. GTDB lineage: Bacteria > Actinomycetota > Thermoleophilia > Gaiellales > JAICJC01 > JAICYJ01. The sequence continues at coordinate 3,569 of JAWVEC010000172.1, read as the reverse complement.
CCAGCAGCTTCGAAAAGCCGTCATCGGCCAGCGACGCGATCTTGAAGCCGCGGTAGGCGAACAGCAGGTAGATCAGGAGCAGCCCGGCGGAACCCGCCAAGCCGGTCTCGTTCGCCCACACGGCGTAGATGCCGTCCGTCTGCGCGGCCGGGATCACCGAAGCGCCGTTGTCGAACACCTGGAAGCTCTGGCCGAGGCCGGAGCCGAACACGCCGCCGTCGGCGATCGACTCGATCGACTGGATGATCTGATAGCCCCCGGTGTGCGGCGTCTTCCAGGGATCGATCCAGACGTGGAACCGCTCCTGGACGTGCGGCGTGATGTTGTAGACGGCCCACGACCCGGCGGCGAACAGCGCCAGCCCGGCGACCGTGTAGATGCGGCGGCCGGTGGCGACCCAGACCATCGCCAGGAAGATGCCATACAGAAGCAGGGCGGTGCCCATGTCGTTCATCACCGCCACCACGCCCAGCGCAACACCGGTCATCGCCAGCAGCGGGCCAAGGTGGCGGGCGGCGGGCAGGCCGACGCCCAGCACCGTCCGGTGCGCCATCGCCAGCAGCTCTCGCTTCTCGCGCAGGTAGCCGGCCAGGAACACGACCAGCAGCAGCTTCGAGAACTCGCCCGGCTGCACCTGCACGCCGCCCACCCGGATCCACAGCTTGGCGCCGTTGATGGTGGTGCCGACCAGCATCGTCAGCACCAGCAGCGCGACCGCGGCCACGCCCAGCGAGTACTTGTAGGACTCCAGCCGGCGGTGATCGCCGACCACCAGGATCAGCCCCAGGAAGCCGACCAGCCCGACCACGATCCAGATCGACTGATCGCGCGCCAGCAGCGGGTTGAGGCGGTAGATCTCGGTCAGACCCATCGCCGTCAGCAGCGCCGACAGCGGCAGCAGCCAGGGGTCGGCGTCCGGCAGTCCGGCCCGCAAACCCATGTGGGCGACGAAGTACAGGGCCAGGAAGAAGGCGGCATACACCAGCGAGGTGCTGGTGACCTCCTGCTGGCGCGCGGTGTAGACGCTGAGGAATCCAACGCCGGTCAGCACCGCCACCGCGAGCAGGTTCATGAGCTCGCGGACGCGCGGTGTCCTCATGGGCTCTGCTGCTCCGCGGCCCGAACCGCCGCTTCGGCACTCGACTGGGAGCGGATGCGATGGTCGAACAACTGCTTGCGGGTGGCGGTATTTAGCGAGGCGTACGCGACCGGCGACTCGGACACCTCGTGGTACAGCTTGACGCCCGCGAACAGGTCGATCGGGAGCCCCTGGTAGACCGCGACCTGCCCGGTCGTCTCGTCCGCGCCCACGAAGTGCGCCCAGCGCAGGCCGGCCACGAACCCGGCCGCCAGCATGCCCAGCACCGCCAGTGCGGCGACCGCCCGCAGCGAGCGGCTGCGGGTCGAGCGGCGGGGCCGGTCGGACTCGTCTGGCTCGAGGTCGGGGTCGCGGGTCAGGATCTCGCGGCTGGCGGGCACGGCCGCCTGGTCGCGCGGGCCGATCCGAAACAGGATCGTGGTCACGTTGTCCTCGCCGCCGGCCACGATCGCCGCGTTGACGAGCGACTGCGCGATCTGCTCGCAGTCGCTGTCTGCGGCCAGCAGCTCGGCGATGCGCGACTCGGGCACCATCGTGGTCAGGCCGTCGGAGCACAGCATCAGCACGTCGCCCTGCTTGGCATCGAGCCAGAAGATGTCGATCTGAACGCTGGCTTCGGCGCCCAGCACGCGCGTGATCACGCTGCGCTGCGGATGGTGCTCCGCCTCGTCCTCGCTGATCTGGCCGCTGGCGACCAGCTCGGCCACAACCGAGTGATCCTGTGACAGCCGCTGCAGCTTGCCGTCGCGCAGCAGGTAAGCGCGGCTGTCGCCCACGTTTGCCAGCACCACGCGGTCGTCGTCCCCGAACAGGGCGGCCGTCACCGTGGTGCCCATTCCGGCCGCCTCGGGGTCGCTGGCGGCCTGCTCGAAGATGCGCTGGTTGGCGGTGCGGATCGCGTCGCGCAGTGCGGCGTCGCCACCGGTGCGGATCAGATCGATCTCGGCGAACGCCTCGGTGCAGATGGCCGAGGCGATCTCTCCGGCAGCGGCCCCACCCATCCCATCCGCCACCATGAAAAGGATGCCTCGCATCAGGTAGGAGTCCTCGTTGGAGCGCCGCACCCGGCCGGTCTCGCTGACCCCGCCGCTGTCGGTGATCGCGAGCGCGGTCACGCGCCGTCCTCGTATGTGAGCTGGGTCTGGCCCAGCGTGATCATGTCGCCGTCGCGCAGCGGGCGGCTGCCGACCAGCCGGTCGCCGTTGATGAAGGTGCCGTTGGTCGAGTTCATGTCCTCCACCACGTCCGCGTCCTCGCCCCGCACGAACCGTGCGTGGCGGCCGGAAGCGTAACCGTCGGCGGGCAGCCGGACGTCGGAGGCTGCGTCGCGCCCGGCCAGCAGCTCACGGCTGATCTCGAGCTTGGTGCCGGGCGTCAGCTCCGGGCTCTGAACCACCAGCAGCCATCCCGTCGGCCGCGGCGGCCGCGGCGCGGCCGGCCGCACCGGGGTCAAGATCATGCTCTCCTGGCCGACCGCCATGTCACGCGACGCGGTGCGCACGACGCGCCAGATGAACAGGTACAGCAGCACGACGAAGGCCACCTGGAGGGCGAGCAGGAGCTGCTCAACCAAGGCGCCGCTCGAAGGTGATGCGGGTCGTCCCGACCGAGATCACGTCACCGTTCATGAGCGCTGTCTCCTGGATCCGCTGGCCATTCACCTCGGTGCCGTTGGTCGATCCCAGGTCGACCAGCGAGTAGCCGTCGCCGATCCGCCGCAGCTCGGCGTGGCGCCGGGACGTGTTGGCGTCGTCCAGCCGCACGTCGGCCTCGCTGGAGCGGCCGATCACCGTCACCCGCTGCTCGATCACGAACGTGCCTCCCGGCCACTCCAGGGTCGCCATCTCGGGCTGGGGGTCGGCCTCCGCCACCGGTTCCGGCTCCGGCTCGGCGGGAGGTGAGTAGATCATGGTGGCGCCCGGCGGCATCGGCGGCGGCATCACCGGCGGTATCGGCGCAGCGACGCTTCCGGCGGCCGGCGTCGGCGGAGTGGGGTCGATCGCCGGCGCGGGGTGGCTCTCGACGATCGCATCCGGCGGCGCTGCGGCTGACGGCTGTGCCGAGACGGCGATGCCGAACGTGCCCACCGTCAGCTCGGGATCGGTCTCCAGCAGAACCAGCGGCCGCGCCGCCAGCGAGTAGCCCTCGCGGCGGGCGTGTTCGACCAGGTACTCGGCCAGCTCGTTTCGCATCTGCGTCTCGTATGCCGCGAACTGCTCGCGGTCGGCCGGGTTCAGGTACAGCGTGTACTCGTCAGGCACGTACACGCGATGGATCGAGATCGTCTTGTGGTCGTCCATCTCCTTGGCCAGCTTGCGCGCAAGCTCGACCGGCTGCACGGTCGATCGGAACGTGCGTGAGAACACGCCCTCGAAGAGGCCGCCGATCTTCTGCTCGATGTTACGAAGGACGCTCAGCTCGGGGTTCCCGGATGTGGAGAAAACCGCGGCGTCGGCGACCGATTACCGGC
>JAWVEC010000171.1:0-5359 GCA_033856975.1 Gaiellales bacterium | reverse complement strand
AGGATCTTGGAGCCATGACTCGATACGTCATCCGGCGTCTGCTGTGGGCGGTGGTGCTGTTCCTGGCAGTCACGCTGGTCACCTTCGTCATCTTCTATCTGGTGCCGGTCGATCCGGCCCGCTCCGCTGCCGGCAAGGCGGCGTCCCCGGCCGAGATCAAGGTCGTCGCCCATCGCCTGTACCTCGACCGTCCGATCTATCAGCAGTACTTCCACTTCGTCGATCGACTGCTGCACGGCGATCTCGGGTACTCCTACGCCAGCCGCCAGCACGTCAACGACGTGATCACGCAGGCCGCGCCGATCACGGCGTCGCTTGTGATCGGCGGGGCGATCCTGTGGATGATCATCGCCATCCCGATCGGCGTCATGTCCGCACTGAAACCCCGGTCCGTAGCAGACCGGACGGCCATGATCTTCGTGCTGGCCGGCATATCGGTGCACCCGGTGTGGCTGGCCCTGGTGGCCTCGTACCTGTTTGGCTACGTGCCCACGAGTGGCAGCTTCCTGGGCATCCATTTCCACCCCTTCGATCTGTTCCCGATCCAGGGCTACTGCAGTCTGCGGGGGGCGGCGCCGGGCGAGATCTGCGGTGGGCCCTACGACTGGGTGATGCACCTGATCCTGCCCTGGGCGACCTTCGCCGTCGGCTACGCCGCCTTCTACGTGCGCTTGATCCGCTCGAACACGATCGAGACGCTGAACGAGGACTTCGTCCGCACCGCACGATCGAAGGGTGTGCGGCCGGGGGCTGTGATCCGGTCGCACGTGCTGCGAAACTCGATGCTGCCCGTGGTGACCGCGTTCGGCATGGACATCGCGCTGGCGCTGGCGGGCGCGGTGCTGACCGAGCTGGTGTTTGGCCTGCCGGGACTCGGGTATACGGCGATCCACTCGCTGGGCCAGTTCGACTATCCGGTCACGCTGGGGGTGGTGGTGTTCGCCTCTGTCGTTGTCATTCTTGCCAACCTGGCGGTCGATCTGCTGTACGCCTGGATCGACCCGCGAATCCGGTTGTCGTAGGTTTAGCGTACGCTTCCTGCTGATGGCTCTTCTCGACGTCCATGACCTGAAAACCTCGTTCAAGACGGACGACGGCGTCGTGGGCGCGGTCGACGGCATCTCCTTCTCGGTCGAGAAGGGCCAGACGCTGGCGATCGTGGGCGAGTCGGGCTGCGGCAAGAGCGTCACCTGCATGACGATCATGGGTTTGTTGCCACGCCAGAACACGACCTCGTCGGGTGAGGCGATCCTGAACGGCAAGGATCTGCTGAAGATGGATCCAGAGGAGCTGCGGCAGGTGCGCGGCCAGGACGTGGCGATGATCTTCCAGGATCCGATGACGTCGCTCAACCCGGTGCACACGATCGGCCGCCAGCTGCGCGAGGCGGTGCTGGTGCACGACAAGGTCTCGAAGGCACGTGCCAACGCCCGTGCCCTGGAGATGTTGAAGGCGGTCGGCATTCCGCGCTCCGACAGCCGCGTGGACGACTACCCACACCAGTTCTCGGGCGGCATGCGACAGCGGGTGATGATCGCGATGGCGCTGATCAACAACCCCGACCTGCTGATCGCCGACGAGCCGACGACCGCGCTGGACGTGACCACCCAGGCCCAGATCCTGCGGCTGATGAAGAACCTCCAGCGCGACTTTGGCAGCGCCATCATCATGGTCACGCACGACCTCGGCGTGGTCGCCGAGGTGGCCGATGACGTGCTGGTGATGTACGCCGGCCGGGTGGCCGAGCAGGGCAGCGCCACCGACGTGTTCTACCGGCCCAGCCACCCCTACACCTGGGGCCTGCTGGGATCGCTGCCGCGGCTGACCGGCGACGAGAGCGAGCTGCACCCGATCCCGGGCACGCCGCCGTCGCTGTTGAACCCGCCGCCGGGCTGCCGGTTCAACGTTCGCTGCCCGCACGTGATGGACGTCTGCCGGCACGAGCAGCCGCCGCTGGCGCCGTTCGCGGGCAACGCCGAGCACCTGGTGGCATGCCACCTGGACGAGGACACGCGCAAGCGCAAGGCGGAGGAGCTGTCCGCCACGATGATGGCCCAGATCTCCTGAGGAGCGTATGCCTGAAGAACTGCTGGTAGTCGAGAACCTCGAGAAGCACTTCCCGATCACGCGCGGCATCGTGTTCCAGAAGGAGGTCGGCCGCGTGCGCGCGGTGGACGGCGTCTCGTTCACCGTCAACAAGGGCGAGACGCTGGGCGTGGTGGGCGAGTCGGGCTGCGGCAAGTCGACCATGGCTCGCTGCGTGATGCGCCTGCTCGACCCCACCGGGGGCCGGATCGTGTTCGACGGCCAGGACATCACCAACACCAGCCGCGGCGACCTGATGGCGGTACGGCGCAAGCTGATGATGGTGTTCCAGGATCCCTACGCGTCGCTCAACACGCGCAAGCGGGTGGGCTCGATCATCGGCGAGTCGCTCGAGGTGCACAAGGCCGGCACGGCCGCCGAGATCAAGTCGCGGGTGCGCGATCTGCTGGACGTTGTGGGGCTCAACCCCGAGCACTACAACCGTTTTCCGCATGAGTTCTCGGGTGGCCAGCGGCAGCGGATCGGGATCGCGCGCGCGCTTGCGATCAGGCCGAAGCTGATCGTCTGCGACGAACCGGTCTCGGCGCTCGACGTCTCGGTGCAGGCGCAGGTGCTGAACCTGCTCAAGCAGCTGCAGCGCGACTTCGAGCTGACCTACGTCTTCATCGCCCACGACCTGGACGTGGTCAAGCACATCTCGGATCGTGTTGCCGTGATGTACCTGGGCAAGATCGTCGAGATGGGCACCGGCCCCGACCTCTACAAGCGGCCGCTGCACCCGTACTCGGGCGCGCTGCTGTCGGCGGTGCCGATCCCGAATCCCGAGCTGGCCCGAAAGCGGGTGCCGGTGGTGCTGGAGGGCGACGTGCCAAGCCCGATCAACCCGCCCGCCGCCTGCCGCTTCCATCCTCGCTGCCCGCGCTTCCAGGCCGGCACCTGCGATCAGGTCGAGCCGCCGCTGGAGGACAAGGAGCATGGGCATCTGGCCGCCTGCCACTTCCCGCTCGAGAGCTGGCCGCTGACCGACCTGCGGCTGCCGCGAGAAGCGACCCCGGCCTGACCCGGCCGTGACCCGCGACGAACTGCTCGCCGGCCTGCGCCGATTCGGGCTGATGTCGATCGCGATCGTCGTCGTGACCGCCGTGGCGTCCCTGGCGCTGGGGTTGCTGACCGGCACCGGCGTGCGGCGCTCGCTCTCGCTCGGCTTCTACCTGGCCGGCGTCAGCTGCATCGTGATGGGGTTGTTCCAGGCCGTTCGCCCGCCCGTGCGGAGCGAGCCGAAGCCGGGCGCGATCGACCATCCCACCGTGGTCGGCGGGCTGATGGGAGGCGCCGCCCGCTACACCGGGCCGGTGCGGTGGGCGACTCCGGACGAGTTCGGGGAGTCGTATGCCACCGCCGGGCTGCTGGTAACGCTGGGAGTGGTGCTGATCGCTGCCGGCACCGTCATCGACGGCCGCCGGGCGGTGGTGTGACGGCGGCCGCGTAACGATCGTGCGTTCACGTGCGACGATACGGGTCGATGCCTCACATCTCGACCGTCTCCACCCACACCTGAAAGCTCGATCACGTCGCCCGTGTGGCGGCTGCGACCGAGCACGCGCGGCTCATGCGCGCGCTGCGCGACGCCGATGAGAGCGGTGGCGGTGATGCGCGCCCGCGGGTGCGCAGGCCGTCGATTCGCGGCCTGATGGCAAACTTCAGCCGAGTGACGACGTCTATTGATGTGATCGATGAAACCGGAACTTGACCTTGGAGTAACCGCCAGCGCCTGCCAGGATGCCCGCACGCACCTCTCGGCAGGGTTGGACGGAGAGGCCAGCGAGATCGAGCTCGCGGCCGCCGCGCGCCATGTTTCGGGCTGTTCGGGCTGCGCCCGGCTGGCGCGGCAGCTGGCCGGAGACACGCAGCGGCTGCGCTCCAGCCCGCGGCTGGTTCCGTCGCGGACGCTGACCCCCGCGGTACGCCGGCGCCGCAGCGGGATGCGTTCCCCGCTGGCAGTTGCGGCGGCCGCGGCCGCGCTGGCGGTGGCGGCGCTGGTCGGCGCCCAGGTCTCGGCGCGCGTGCATGCACCCGGCCACCCCGCGGCCGCTCCCGAGCTGCGGCTGGCCAGCCTGGATCCTCAGCGTGCGCAGGCCGACATCCGGCGCGCGTACCTGGAGCGGGTGTTCGGCCTGCATGCCCCCGACCCGACCCTCGATCGGTCGGTCGTGCGCCAGCGCCTGGGCTAGATCAGGGCGTCCAAGCCGCCCCGCGGGCCGTGTCACGATCTGCTTCCACCGGCGCGCCTCTGCCTTGCTAGAATCCGCGTGTTTGCGCCAAAAGTCGCGCCTCGACCGCTCGAGTAAGGGAGTTACATGTCCGCTGCCAACGGCCACAACGTGGGGAAGATCGTGGAGATCAAAGGCGTCGTCATCGACGCCGAGTTCGAGGGTGAGCTGCCCACCATCTACAGCGCTCTCGAGATCAGCGTCCCCGCTGAGGGCGGAAGCAGCACACTGGTGGCGGAGGTGCAGCAGCACCTCGGTGACAACCGCGTCCGCGCGATCGCGATGGATGCCACCGACGGCCTCGCCCGCGGCCTGACGGTGACCGATACCGGCGCGCCGATCAGCGTGCCGGTCGGCGAGGTGACGCTGGGCCGCATCTTCAACGTGCTCGGCGAGACGGTCGATCACGGCGAGCCGATCCCGGCCGGCGAGCGGTGGGAGATCCACCGCGATCCGCCGCTGTTCGAGGACCTGTCCCCGACGGTCGAGATCTTCGAGACCGGCATCAAGGTGATCGATCTGCTGGCGCCCTACGTCAAGGGCGGCAAGATCGGCCTGTTCGGTGGCGCAGGCGTGGGCAAGACGGTGCTGATCCAGGAGCTGATCAACAACATCGCCCAGGAGCACGGCGGTCTGTCGGTGTTCGCCGGCGTCGGTGAGCGCACCCGCGAGGGCAACGACCTGTGGCTCGAGATGACCGAGTCGGGCGTGATCGAGAAGACCGCGCTGGTCTACGGGCAGATGAACGAGCCGCCCGGAGCCCGCCTGCGCGTCGGTCTCAGCGCGCTGACGATGGCGGAGTACTTCCGCGACGTGCAGAACCAGGACGTGCTGCTCTTCATCGACAACATCTTCCGGTTCGTGCAAGCCGGCTCCGAGGTTTCGGCGCTGCTCGGCCGCATGCCCAGCGCCGTGGGCTACCAGCCCACGCTGGCCACCGAGATGGGCGAGCTGCAGGAGCGGATCACCTCCACCAACAAGGGTTCGATCACCTCCGTGCAGGCCATCTACGTGCCCGCGGACGACCTCACCGACCCCGCTCC
>JAWVEC010000170.1:0-6219 GCA_033856975.1 Gaiellales bacterium | reverse complement strand
CCGCGCGTGAGGCGCTGGTGGGGCTGGGCATGTCGGTGGCCGAGGCCGAGGCGGCACTGCGCGGGGTCGATTCCGATCTGCCGGTCGGTGACCGCGTGAAGATGGCGCTGGCCGGAGGAGCCCGGGCATGACCGCGTCCGCCGACCGCATCCCCGATCCGCTGCTGGGCGTGGGCGAGGACGAGTTCGACCAGACGCTGCGCCCCCGGAAGCTGGCCGAGTTCGTCGGCCAGGAGGCGATCAAGGAACAGCTCTCGATCTTCCTGGAGGCCGCCCGCGCCCGCAACGAGCCCTGCGAGCACGTGCTGCTGGCCGGGCCCCCCGGGCTTGGCAAGACCTCGCTGGCGGGCATCATCGCGTTCGAGATGGGATCCGTGTTGCGCGTGATGTCGGGCCCCGCGATCGACCGCAAAGCCGACATGGCGGCCATCCTGACCGCGCTCGAGCCGGACGACGTGCTGTTCATCGACGAGATCCACCGCCTCAACCGCGCCATCGAAGAGCTGCTGTACCCGGCCATGGAGGACGGCTGCATCGACCTCGTGATCGGACAGGGGCCGGGGGCGCACTCGCTCCGGCTCGACCTGGCGCCGTTCACGCTGGTCGGCGCGACCACGCGCACGGGGCTGCTGACCACGCCGCTGCGCGACCGGTTCGGGATCACCCACCGGCTCGACCACTACCAGCCGGATGAGATCGAGCAGATCGTGCGCCGCTCGGCCCGGATCCTGGGCGTTGCCATCGACGAGGGCGGCTGCCGCGAGATCGGCCGCCGCTCACGCGGCACGCCCCGCGTCGCCAACCGGATCCTGCGTCGCGTGCGCGACTTCGCGCAGGTACGGCACCAGGGCAAGATCAGCCACGAGATCGCATCGCAGGCGCTGGAGCTGTTCGAGGTCGACGAGCTGGGGCTGGAACGGATCGATCGTGCCATCCTGCGCCACGTGGCCGAGACGTTCTCGGGCGGGCCGGTCGGCCTCTCGACGCTGGCGGTCGCGATCGGGGAGGAGGCCGACACGCTGGAGGACGTGTACGAGCCGTATCTGCTGCAGCTCGGGCTGCTTCAGCGCACCCCGCGCGGGCGCGTGATCACGCCCACCGCCTACGCCCATCTCGGTTTGCCCGCGCCGGCTCGCGACCCGCGGCTGTTCTGACCGGGCACGCCGTGCGACCGCTGTATGCCGAGATCGAGCCATACGCCCACGGGATGCTCGAAGCGAGCCATCAAAACCGCGTCTACTGGGAGACGTGCGGCGCTCCTGACGGCAAGCCGGCACTCGTGCTGCACGGCGGCCCCGGCTCGGGCTGCACGCCCTGGCACCGGCGGCTGTTTGACCCCGCCGCCTATCGCATCGTGCTGTTCGACCAGCGCGGCTGCGGCCGCAGCACGCCGCACGCAGGCCTCCACGACACCGGTCTGGACGGAAACACCACCCCGGATCTGATCGCCGACGTCGAGGCGCTGCGGGAGCTGCTCGGGATCGAGCGATGGCTGGTCTGGGGCGGGTCGTTCGGGTCGGAGCTGGCGCTGGCCTACGCCCTGCAGCACCGATCGCGCGTGACCGAGATGGTGCTGTGGGGCATCGCCACCGGCCGTCGCAGCGAGGCCGACTGGCTGTTTCGCGGCGGCGTGGGCGTGTTCTTCCCGGAGCAGTGGCAGCGGCTGCTCGACGGCCTGCCTGCGGCCGATCGCGACGGCGACCCCGTGGCCGGATACCGCAGGCTGCTGAACGACGCGGATCCGGCCGTTCGCCGGAAGGCGGCGGCAGACTGGTGCCTGTGGGAGTCGGCGACCCCGGACTGGCCGCCCAGATCGGGCCTGGCGGAGCGCTACCGTGATCCCGCCTTTGCGCTCGCGTTCGCGAGGCTGGTCACGCACTACGTCCACCACGACCTCTGGGTCGAGGACGGCAGCCTGCTGCGCGGCGCGGGCGCGCTGGCCGGCGTCCCCGGCATCCTGATCCAGGGCCGGTTCGACTTCCAATCCCCGCTCGGATCGGCGTGGGCGCTGCAGCGAGCGTGGCCGGGCTCCGAGCTGGTCGTGGTCGACGATGCCGGGCACTCCGCCGGGCACGAGGCGGTGCGGGACGCCCTGATCGCTGCCACCGATCGCCTTGCCGCCACGTGAAGCCCGCGCGTGGCACACTCTGCGGCAGTGAGCTTCCTCAACCGCCACCGGCAATGGGCGATGCTGATCGCCGCCGCGGTCGGCCTGCTGGTGGCCGCAGGCGCGATCAGCCTGACGATCGTCGAGAGCGTCTCGAAAGGGCCCGCCTTCCAGTCGGCCGCGACCTTCGTGCGCTCCGATCAGAAGACCCGCGAGGAGCTGGGCGTGGTACTCGGCTTCGGACTCGCGGTCACCGGCCCCGTGTCTGACGCCGGCGGCGTCGCCAACATCAGCTTCGACGTCAACGGCAGCTGGCGCACGGGCCACGTCCGCGTCTCGGCCGTCAAGCAGGGCGACAGCTGGGTCGTGCGCGGCGGCGTGCTGTCGGTCGGGGGAAAACGCTACCGGGTGCCATGCGCACAGACGAGCTCGCCTTCAGCCTGCCAGCTGAGCTGATCGCCCAGCATGCCGCCGAGCCTCGCGACAGCGCGCGGCTGCTGGTCTGCGACCGGGCCACCGGCGAGCTTCGCCACCGCGTCTTCTGCGAACTCGAGTCGGAGCTGCGCGATGACGACCTGCTGGTCGTCAACCGCACGCGTGTGCGGCCGGTGCGGATCCGCGCCCGGCGCGAGAGCGGCGGGCAGGCCGAGCTGCTGCTGCTCGAGCCCCAGGCGGACGGCCTCTGGCTGGCGCTGGCACGCCCCTACCGCAGGCTGCGTGAGGGCGAGACGGTCTCGGCCGGCCCGCTGCGGCTGACGGTGCGGCAGCGGTTGGGCGAGGGCCGCGTTCTCGTGCTGCCCGAGGGGCCGCGCCCGCTGGACGAGCTGCTCGACAGCGTGGGGGAGATGCCGCTTCCGCCCTACATCACCGAGCCGCTGGCGGAGCCGAGCCGATACCAGACGGTCTACGCCCGCGATCCCGGATCGGCGGCCGCTCCCACCGCGGGCCTGCACTTCACGACGGAGCTGTGGGAGCAGATCGGCCGCCGCCACCAGGTCGCGCCGGTCACGCTCGACGTCGGGCTGGACACGTTCCGGCCGCTGACGGCCGAGATCGTCGAACAGCACGAGATCCACTCTGAGCGCTACAGCGTCCCCGAGCCGAGCGCGCAGCTGATCGAGACGGCGCTGGCGGAGCGGCGCCGGATCGTCGCCGTCGGCACCACCTCGGTGCGCGTGCTGGAGACCGTGTTCGGCCGCAGGCGGGCGCCGCTCGAGGGCCGCTCGCGGCTGCTGATCACGCCCGGCTACGAGTTCCAGGCGACCGGGGCGATGATCACCAACTTCCACCTGCCCCGATCGACCCTGCTGGCGATGGTGATGGCCTTCGCGGGGGTCGAGCGGACGCGCGAGCTGTACCGTACGGCGGTGTCAGAGCGATACCGCTTCTACAGCTTCGGCGACTGCAGCCTGATCCTGTGACGCCGGGTCGCTTCGATCTGGTGGCCGAGGACGGCGACGCGCGCGCCGGCCAGCTCGAGACCGCCCACGGCGTGGTCGAGACGCCCGTGTTCATGCCGGTCGGCACCAAGGCGAGCGTGAAGGGCGTGCTGCCCGGCGAGCTGACCGCGATGGGAGCGCAGATCGTGCTCGGCAACACCTACCACCTGCACCTGCGGCCGGGCAGCGATCTGATCGCCGAGCTGGGCGGTCTGCACCGGTTCATGGGCTGGGAGGGGCCGATCCTGACCGACTCCGGCGGCTTCCAGGTGTTCTCGCTGCGCCACACGGCCGACCGCGTGGACGACCAGGGCGTCACCTTCCAGTCGGTCTACGACGGCTCGCGCCAGCACTTCACCCCCGAGCTGGCGATGCGCGTGCAGCGCGAGCTGGGATCGGACATCGCGATGGCGTTCGACGAGTGCACGCGCGCCGACGTGACGCCCGGCCAGCTCGAGCAGGCGGTGCGGCGAACGACGCTGTGGGCGCGCCGCAGCCGCGACGCCGAGCGGGCGCCGGGCCAGCTCGTGTTTGGCATCGTGCAGGGCGCAACCGACCTCCGCATGCGTGAGCGAAGCGCGGCCGAGATCATCCAGATCGGCTTCGACGGCTACGCGATCGGCGGCCTCTCGGTCGGTGAGGAGCGGGCAGCGATGCTCGACACGGTCGCCGCGACCACGGCCATGTTGCCGGCCGACCGGCCCCGCTACTTCATGGGCATCGGCGATCCCGCCGGGCTGCTGGACGTGATCGCGCGCGGGGTGGACATGTTCGACTGCGTGCTGCCGACCAGGCTCGGACGCACCGGGGCCGCGCTGACGCCGGGCGGGCGGCTCAACCTGCGCAACTCCCGTCACGCCCGCGATCCGCTGCCGCTGGTGGAGGGCTGCGGCTGCCCGGCCTGCGGCTCGTTCTCGCGCGCCTACATCCGCCACCTGGTGATGCAGGACGAGATCGTCGGCCTGCGGCTGCTGACCATGCACAACCTGCACCACCTGATCGACCTGGTGGGCGCCGCCCGCCGCTCGATCATCGCCGGACGGTTTGCCGAGTTCCGCGCCGAGGTTGCTGGTCGGTAGGTCGCTGGGCACCCGCGCCGAACACGGAACCACCATCTAAACTCTCAAACGCCCGGTGTCAGAGAAACGTCAGAACCTGTTGATCCTCGCCCTGCTGCTCGCGCTGCTGGTCGGCTGCGCCGTGCTCGCCAGCGTGCGCAGCTTCCGGCTCGGGCTCGACCTGCGCGGCGGCGTCGAGGTGGTTCTGGACGCACGGCCGCTGCCCGGCCAGCAGGTGACCCAGTCCGCGCTCGACACGTCGACCTCCATCCTGCGCAAGCGCATCGATCCCGACGGCACGCTGCAGCCCGAGATCCGAAGCTCCACCAACCCGGCGCAGGTGACGGTGGACATCCCGGGCATCAAGGATCCGGCCGCCGCCGAGTCGCTGCTGGTGTCGAGCGGCCAGCTGCAGAGCTTCGACCTGTTCCAGTTCCTCGACCCCGCCTCGAAGGGCACCGGCGGCCAGTACACGGCTGCCCCCGCCGGCTCGCTCTACGCCCTGCTTCAGAAGGTTCAGCCAACCGCGAAGACCAAGGGCGTCGGCTCGTGGGCGCTGTTCGACGTCCAGCACCACCAGCTGGGCAAGATCGAGCCGCAGAAGAGCCAGGTGCTGCAGGATTTCAACCCCCAAAACCCGTTCGCTCCGCTCGACTCGACCTGGCTGGGAGTGCCCAAGGGCACCGAGGTCGTCAGCTGTGACGCCGACATCGGATGTCCCGGCGTGAGCACCTCGTCGGGCACCTTCTACTACCTGTTCGACCTGAACCAGGACGAGAAGGGCAACCCGGAGGTGATCACCGGCGATCAGGTGACGGCGTCCTCGACCACCGACCAGAACGGCAACCCGGTCGTCTCGCTCAGCTACAAGCACAACGGCGGGCAGGAGTTCACCGACATCTCCCGCCGCCTCGCCCAGGAGTCGCGCACCGCGGGTCTCGCGGACGGCATTACCAACCCTCCCAACGGCCTGCCGAACGCGATCGTGGTCGACGGCAAGCTGGTGGCCACGCCGGTGGTCGATCCGGATGAGAACCCCAACGGCATCGACGCCCGCTTCGGTGGCAGCGAGATCAACGGCGTCAGCAAGTCGGAGGCCGACCGGATCGCGCTCGAGGTGCAGTCCGGCTCGCTGCCGATCAAGTTCACCGCCACCTCGTTCAACAACATCTCGGCCACGCTGGGCAAGGACTCGCTGCGTAACGGCCTGATCGCGGGCGCGGCCGGCCTGCTGTTCGTGATGATCTTCCTGGTCGTCTTCTACGGCTTCCTGGGCCTGGTGGCCGACATCGCGCTGATCATCTACGGCGTGCTGCTGGCCGGCGTGGTGCTGGCCTGGCCGGTGACGATGACGCTGCCCGGCATCGCCGGCACGATCCTCACGATCGGCGTTGCCGCCGATGCCAACATCGTCATCTTTGAGCGGATCAAGGAGGAGGTGCGGGCCGGAAAGACGATCCGTACCGCGATCTCGACCGGATACCGGAGAGGCTTCAAGACGATCATCGACGCCAACGTCGTGACGCTGATCACGGCCGTGGTGCTGATCCTGGTCGCCACGTCGAGCGTGAAGGGCTTCGCCGTGATGCTGCTGATCGGCGTCATCACCTCGATCT
>JAWVEC010000169.1:0-19566 GCA_033856975.1 Gaiellales bacterium | reverse complement strand
GCGCGGCAGCTCCATGTCGAACTCGCGCAGAGACTCGACGAAGCCCTGCGGATCGTTGCGGTGCCCCCAGACCATGTCCGTCTCGACCAGGTTGGTGAAGACGAGGCTGCGGTCGGGCAGCTCGCGCAGGCGCGAGATGGTGCGGGCGACGCCCTGCCCGTCCGACTCGGTGCTGGTCGAGGTGTCGATGTCCTGGCCGGCGAAGATGTCGGAGATCTTGCCCACGCCGTGCACCGTCACGCCGGCCGCGCGCAGCCGCTGCAGGTGGTTGGGTCGCGGAGGCAGCAGCGAGAAGTCATGGCGCCCGGCGGTGCGCCGGTAGGCCCCCGCCGACCCTTCGAACGGCCGCGCGATCACGCGACCGACCGCGTGCTCTCCCACCAGCAGATCGCGCGCGATGCGGCAGGCGGCATACAGCTCCTCGACGGGCACCGTCCCCTCGTGCGCCGCCACCTGGAAGACGCTGTCGGCGGAGGTGTAGACGATCCACGCGCCGGTGCGCTGGTGCTCCTCGCCCAGCCGCTGGATGATCTCCGTTCCGGACGCGGCCACGTTACCGATCACGGCGCGGCCGGTGAGGCGCGAGAACTCGTCCAGAAGCTCGGCCGGGAAGCCGTCCGGATAGGTCGGAAAGGCGCGCTCGGTGACGATGCCGACCATCTCCCAGTGGCCGGTGGTCGTATCCATGCCCAGGCTGCGCTCCGCCAGCCGGCCCCACACCGAGGGCGCGTCCGGCCGTGGCGCGCAGCCGGCCAGCGGCAGCACGTTGCCCAGCCCGAGCTGCTGGAGGGATGGCAGATCGAGTCCGCCCACCGCGTCGGCGACATGCGCCAGCGTGTTGGAGCCGGCCGTGCCGAACGCCTCGGCGTCGGGCAGGTCACCGACACCGACCGCATCCAGCACGATCACACAGGCTCTGGCCACGGGAAGCAATCTAGATGATGGCCGCGGAGCGGCGGCTTGCCGGGCGGCCACTTGGCGTGGTTGTGCGCCGATCGCGGAGCCGGCCGGGAGCTCGTGACCGCTGCGGACGGCGACCAGACGCTGGTCGCCTCAGCCGATGCCGACCAGCCGGTGCAGCCGCAGGAAGGTGGGCCGGAAGCCGCGGGCCGGCCAGAATCGCGACGAGAGCAGGTTCGCGACCCGCCAGTCGGCGGTGATCGAGCCATAGCCGGACTCGGCGGCCCAGCGGCAGGCGTGATCGCTGAGCGCGACGCCGACGCCCTGGCCACGGGCGGCCGGGGTGACCGCCATCAGTGAGAGATGAACGGCGTCCTTCGGTATGCCCAGGGTCGGCGGCTCGCGGTAGAGCAGCACGTGTCCCAGCAGCTTCTCTCCCCGCTCGGCGAGGAACAGCGCGTCACTGGGATCATCGAACGCCTGCAGCCAGTCGTGGCGCATCCGCTCTGGTTCGATCGGTCTCGCACCAGAGAAGGTCGGCGAGAGCATCTGGTGGTCCCACACCGCCGCACCCAGCTCTTCGGCGACCCGCT
The DNA here is from genome assembly GCA_033856975.1 of Gaiellales bacterium. Lineage (GTDB taxonomy): Bacteria > Actinomycetota > Thermoleophilia > Gaiellales > JAICJC01 > JAICYJ01. Next base: position 18,073 of record JAWVEC010000169.1, on the reverse strand, counting down.
CCAGGTCGGGCTTGCCCGCGGCGCGGATCGTGACGCCGTCCGGGAGCACCGGCTCGCCGCCGCCGGCGGCGCGAATCGCATGCTGCTGCATCTGGCCGAACCCGAGCCGGTACCAGGGATCGAGCAGCTCCGCGAGCGCCGGAACCAGCGGCAGGTGCAGGCGCGCGCCGGCGTCGATCCACGCCGGCGCGGCCGCCGCGTACATGTCGCGAACCAGCTCCGGGTCGGCGGCGGCGTGACCGGCGTAGTCGATCCACGCGTGGTGACCCCAAAACTCGTTCTCGCGCAGCTCGGCCACCAGGAAGCCAACCACCTCATCGCCACGAACCGCGACCACGCCACTCGCCGACTCGGAGGCAAGCACGGCGCCCACGGCAGCCTGCGCGTCAGCCGGTGCCAGCAGCGATTCGGCTGCGCGATGGGCGCGATGTCGCGCATCGAGCAGCGGCGCCAGCCGGGCCGGATCCGCCTCGGCGGCGGGCTGGAACTCGATCGCCATGACGATCACCCTACAGCGCTCTTCGCATCTCCCACTGCCAGTGGCTCTCGGTCATCGCGCCCAGGCCGCGCAGCATCGCGCCGGCCTCCCACCACTCCTCGGGAATCAGCGCCGGCACGCCCAGCCAGGGAGCCGGCAGTAGCGAGCACATCCGGCGCGCAACCCCGTGCCGGCGGCGATCCGGCGCGACCGAGACCGCGTACAGCCAGAAACGGTCGCCACGCCGCTTGCCGAACGCCACCGCGTCCTGGTCGATCCGCAGCGCCGGCAGGTGCGCCAGCGAGGCCGGCTCGAGCTGCCAGGGGGGATCGTTCCAGCCCCACTCGATCAGATGCGACAACGCCTGTCGCGAATCCGCTTCGGCCAGCTTGCCGGACACGCGGGCGCGCAGCCCGCGCCGGGAGGGGCGCTGCATGCTGTAGCCCAGCAGCCGCCGTCGCTGCTCGAAGCCGCTGCGCTTGTATAGCCGGATCGCCGCATCATTGCCGTCCAGCACCTCGAGCACCACCTCGGTCGCCCCCGCGCCGCGCAGCGCGTCCAGCGTCTCCTCGAGCACCCTCGCACCCATGCCGGAGCGCCGGAAGCGCGGCGTCGTACCCTCACCCCGGATGCTGCCTCGCGTCCCGCGCACGGCACCCAGACAGAAGCTGGCCGGCAATCCCTCCACGAATGCGATCCGGCTCAGCGCCGGGTTCACGTCCGTCTCGTCGAAGTATGCGCGAAGCCCGGCAGCGTCGAGCACCGCCGGCACCGCGTAGTCGGCGAAGGCCGCGTTGTGCAGATCGGCCAGCCAGTCGACGTCAGCGGAGCGAAGCGGCCTGACCTCGGAGTTCAAGCTCGCGGATGGGCCTTCTGATAGGCCGCGCGAACGTGCTCGACCGAGACGTGCGTGTACACCTGCGTCGTCTCGATCGACGCGTGGCCAAGCATCTCCTGCACGCTTCGCAGGTCGCACCCGCCCTCGATCAGGTGGGTGGCGAAGGAGTGTCGCAGGGTGTGCGGGGTGACGATCTTCTCGATCCCGGCCTCGCGGGCGTGGTCTCGCACCAGCTGAAAGACGGCCTGGCGCGTGATGCCCTGGCCGCGATGGTTCAGAAACAGGATGTCGCCGCGCTGCATGCGGCCCAGGTACGGCCGGCCGCGGTGCATGTAGATGCGGATCGCCTCGATCGCGCGGCCGCCGGTGGGCACCACCCGCTGCTTCGCCCCCTTGCCCATGCAGCGAACCAGCGCCTCCTCAAGCTCGATGTCAGACAGGCGCAGCGAGACGAGCTCAGAGACGCGCAGGCCGGCGCCGTACATCAGCTCCAGCATGGCGCGGTCGCGCAACCCACGCGCGGAGCCGTCCGGACTGGTCACGATCGCCTCCGCCTCCGCCGGCGTCAACGGCTCCGGAAGCCTGCGGCCAAGTCGGGGCAGCGCCACCGACTTGCCGGCGTCGGCGCGACCGCCCTCGCGGGCGCGGTGCTTGAGGAACGCGCGCACCGCCGCCAGCCGTCGCCGTACCGTGGCCGGTGACAGCCCTCGATCCTGCAGTGCAAGGGCATAGTCGTCGAGCACGCTGACCTCGATCAGATCCGGGTCGACGTGCTCCACGAAGGCGCCCAGGTCGATCAGGTCGCGCTTGTACGCCTCGATGGTGTGCGGTGATGCCCCTCGCTCAAGCTGAAGGCTGGTCAGAAAGTCCGCCAGTTTTTGGTCGTATGTCCGCATCACGAGGGGGATGTTCGTCGTGTTCGCGACGAACCCTTCTCGTGAACGGTACTCCTGCCGGCGGGTGGTGACAGCAGCGCTCACTCACCACACCGGCGCAAGGCTCACCACTCCAGCGAGTAGTGCCGGAAGTCGCACTTCGGCTCATAGCCGATCTCCGCGTAGATGTGGTTGGAGGTCGGGTTTGCAACGTCGGTGAAGAGCGAGCACAGCTGCTGGCCGGCGTCCAGCTCTCGCTGCGAGAGCTCCGCCACGACGGCACTGGCGAACCCTCGCCCGCGCAGCTCGGGCGGTGTGTACACGAGCGCGATCGTCGACGACCGGGGCGTGCGGCGGACGACGCCCGCCATCGAGACGACCCGTCCGTCCAGATCCCACACGGCCAGATCGCTCTCCGCGGCCAGCCGTGCCACCTGGCGCGCGGCCACGGCGTGCGTGGTCGGCTCGGCGATGTCCGCTCCAAACGCGACCGTCCAGCGCTCGAGCAGGTCGTGATCGCCCGCCGTGGCCGGCCGGAACCGGCCCGCCGGGATCCGCGGCCGGCGCACCTCGCGCAGCTCGAACGCCCGCACGTCGCGGCGCACCTCGGCCGCGGCACCGGCAATCTCCGTCCACGCGCGGGCGAACGGCTCGCTCCAGCGCCGGGCACCGTTCACACCTTCCGGGCGGCGGCCCGTCTCCAGCATCGCGATCACCAGGTCGCCGAAGCCGACGCTGCCGGGGTCGCCGAAGCCGACGATCAGCGCCGGATGCGCGCCGGTCATCGTCACCAGCGCCACCGGGTTGCCCGCACTCACACCGGCCAGGATCACCACCTCGTCGCCCCACGCATCGGGCTCCGCGACGAGCCGGCGCAGGATGCCAAACGAGAGCTCGCCCTCAGCGCCAGCCGCGGCCAGCGAATCGGCGACCTCGGCCAGGGCGCGATCCGCATCCGCCAGGCGAATGACCATCATCTAGGCTGGAATGGTGACGCTGTCCAGCGGCGTGTACTCGAGGCCGACCGCGTCGGCGACCTGCTGGTAGGTGACCTTTCCATCGATCACGTTCACGCCCTTCGCCAGCGAGGCGTCCTCTGCGATCGCGCGCGCCGCGCCCTTGTCGGCCAGCGCCTCCACATAGGGCAGCGTGACGTTGGTGAGCGCGCCGGTGGACGTGATCGGCACGGCGCCCGGCATGTTCGCGACGCAGTAGTGCAGCACGTCGTCGACCACGTAGGTGGGATCGGTGTGGGTGGTCGGGCGTGAGGTCTCGAAGCAGCCGCCCTGGTCGATCGCCACATCCACCAGCACCGAGCCCGGCTTCATTATCGAGAGCATCTCGCGGGTGATCAGTCGGGGCGCCTTTGCGCCGTGGATCAGCACGCCGCCGATCACCAGGTCGGCTTCCGGCAGGGCGTCCTCGATCGCCTGGCGGCTCGACATGGTCAGCAGCACGGTGCGGCCGAGGCTGACGTCAAGCTCGCGCATGCGGTCGACGCTGCGCTCGAAGATCGTCACGTCGGCCTGCATGCCCTGAGCGATCAGCGCCGCGTTGTAGCCGACGATGCCGCCGCCGAACACCAGCACCTTGGCCGGCAGCACCCCCGGAACTCCGCCCATCAGCCGACCGCGTCCGCCGAACGGCTTCATCAGGTAGTAGGCGCCAACCTGAGCGGCCAGCCGCCCCGCCACCTCGCTCATCGGCGCCAGCAGCGGCAGCCGCCGGTCGGCGGTCTCGACCGTCTCGTACGCAATGCAGGTGGCGCCGCTTTCGACCAGTCCCTTGGTCAGTTCGGGCGCTGCGGCCAGGTGCAGGTAGGTGAACAGCACCTGTCCGGCGGACAGCCGCTGCCATTCTCCGTCCAGCGGCTCCTTCACCTTCAGCACCATCTCCGAGTCACGCCAGACCGAGTCGACGTCGACGATCCCGGCACCGGCGGCGCGGTACTCGTCGTCCGAGAAGGCGCTGCCGAGGCCGGCGCCGGCCTCGACGATCACCTCGTGCCCGCGCCCGGCCAGCTCCCGTACGCCGGCAGTGGTGAGCGCGACGCGGTACTCGTCCTTCTTGATCTCCCTGACGACACCGATCTTCATGCTGTTGGCCTTCTCTGGCTGGTGGGGGCAAGCGGGGCGATTGTACGGGTTCAGCCGCCGCTGCGGGCGAGGTCGATCAGCTTTCGGGTGACGGCCGTCATCGCGTCCAGGTCCGCCACCGCGATGTGTTCGTCGCTGGTGTGGATCTCGGCCATGCCGTTGCAGAGGTTGACGCAGGGAAGGCCGGCCGCGTTGAACACGTTCGCGTCGGCCCCGCCGCCCGACTCGATGTAGCGCACCCGATGGCCGCACTCGGCCAGCGCACGGGCGGCCAGCGCGACCGGCTCATCGTCCTGGCCAAACCGGTAGCCCTGGTACTCGCTGGTGACGACCGCCTCCAGCCGGCAGCCGGTCTCGTCCGCGGCGGCCGTGGCGGCGTCCAGCATCGCCTGCACCGTCTCGGCCAGACGGCCCTCGTCACGGCTGCGCGCCTCCGCCCGCAGCGTGCACTCCGGAGGCACGATGTTGCCGGCCACGCCGCCCTCGATCAGGCCCACGTTTGTGGTGGTCTGCTCGTCCAGGCGGCCCAGCGGCATGGCTGCGATCGCCCGTGCCGCGGCCAGGATGGCGCTTCGGCCCTGCTCCGGCGCGATGCCGGAGTGGGCGGGCCGGCCGTGGAAGGTGAGCCTGAACGTGCGCTGTGACGGGGCTGCCAGCACGATCTCGCCCACCGCCGCGGCATGGTCATAGCAGTAGCCGAAGCGGGCCTCAAGCCGCGAGCTGTCGAAGCCCTTGGCGCCTCGCAGCCCGACCTCCTCCATCGGCGTCAGCAGCAGCTCCACACCCGCGTGCGGCGCGCCGTCGCGAGCCAGGTCACGCACCGCCGCCAGCATCGCAGCCACCGCCGCCTTGTTGTCGGCGCCCAGGATCGTCGGCCGCCGGTTGGTGACCACGCCGTCCTCGACCACCGGCTCGATCTCGTCGGTTGGCGGCACGGTGTCGAGGTGCGCATTCAGAAAGATCGGCGTGCCGGCGGCGGTGGACGCCAGCCGGCAGAGGATGTTGCCGATCTCCGAGCCGATGCCGGCGCCGGCGCCGTCCTCGTCGGGCTCCAGCCCCAGCCCATCAAGGAACTCGATCACGCGGTCGGCGACCGCCCGCTCGCGGCCAGGTGGGCTCTTGATGGCGGCCAGCTCGAGAAAGATCTCGAGCGTCGTGCTGTCGCCGTTCACGAGCCGGCCAAGGTGGGACGATGCCGTTCACGGTACGAGCGGGCCTTCGCCCGGTTGCCGCACAGGCCCATCTCACACCAGGCGCCGGAGCGGTTCTTGGTCGCGTCGTAGAAGATCCAGTGGCAGTCGGCGTTGCGGCACGCCTTCAACCGCAGCCAGGTGCCGTCCAGCATCGCTGCGTACACGATCGCGAGCAGCCGGCCGAAGGCGGCGTCGACGCCGTGTGCCGCCGGTTCGAGCGCCGCGCCGCCATCGCTCCGGAAGCGGGCGCCGAGACGCGCATGCCGGGCCGCCGCGTCGAGCGTCTCGGCCGCAGCCGGGTTGACCGGCGCGCCGTTGTTGGCCAGCAGCATCACACGCAGCGCCTCGCGCAGCTTGAGGGCGCGGCGCAGGTCGGCGCCGCCGGCGGCCTCGTCGGGCGCCAGCAGGCCACGCGCGACCAGCCACTCGTGCAGGTCGAGCGGGCTCGACAGCTCCTCCCGCCGCTCCTCGATGTCGCGGGTGTTCACGAACGCGCGCACGAGCTCCAGGTCTCCCGGAGCGGGACGTTCCTTTGCCATGTCAGCCAGTCACCGTCTATCCACTTGATTGGTTACGTCACCTGCTATATAGTTATAGCGGTTACCCAATGATACAACCAACAGCCACCGGGAGGTGACCAATGCGTGCTCTTCTGTTTCTCTTCTCCGTCCTCAGCGCCGGTGCCAACCGGCCGCGTGACCGCAGGCGCTGATCTAAACCTCAACCGCGCGCGACCCCGTACAGCGAACCGTACTTCTGCCACAGGTAGCGCATGAACGGCGCGTGATCGAGCCCCGAGCCGGTCACGCGCCGGATCAGATCCTCGCCCAGCTCGACGTAGCCGGCCCGGTGCACGTTTTCGCGCAGCCAGCCCAGCAGCGGTGCGAACTCGCCGCGGGCGATGCGGCCGTACGCGTCGGGCTCGACCGTGCCGTAGCTGTCCCACAGCAGCGAGGCGTAGACGTTGCCGAGCGTGTAGGTCGGGAAGTAGCCGAGCGAGCCGTGCGACCAGTGGATGTCCTGCATCACGCCCAGCGCGTCGTTGGGCGGGCGCACCCCCAGCGCCATCTCGTACGCCTCGTTCCAGGCATCGGGCAGATCCGCCGCCTCGAGCTGCTCGCGCAGCAGCGCCAGCTCGAGCTGAAACCGGATCAGCACGTGCATGTTGTAGGTGACCTCGTCCGACTCGACCCGTATCAGCGACGGCTCGACCCGGTTCGCGGCCCGGTAGAGCGCGTCGGCGTCGACCCCGGCCAGCTGCTCGGGAAACAGCTCGCGTATGACCGGGGCGTAGTGCTCCCAGAATGCGCGGCTGCGACCGACGACGTTCTCCCACAGCCGCGACTGCGACTCGTGCAGGCCCAGCGACGGGGCGTCCGCGATCGGCGTGTCCTCGTAGGCCGGGTCGAAGCCCTGCTCGTAGAGGCCGTGGCCGGCCTCGTGGATGGTGGAGTAGATCGCGCTGAGCGGATTGTGCTCGTCGATGCGGGTGGTGACGCGCACATCTCCCAGCGCGATGGAGGTCGTGAACGGATGCGCCGAGCGGTCCTGGCGGCCGGCCGACAGGTCGTAGCCGATGTCCGACAGCATCCGGATCGTGAGATCCCACTGGAGGTCGTCGGCGAAGACGCGGCCGGCGAACGGCGACGGCTCGAGCTGCGGCGCGGCCACGATCGCGGTCAGCAGCTCCTGGAGCTCATCACGGAGGCTCGTCAGCAGCGGCTCCAAGCGCGACACCCGCATTCCCGGCTCGTACTGGTCGAGCAGCGCGTCGTATCGCTCGTCCTCGTATCCGATCAGATCGGCCTGCTCGCGCTTGACCGCGATCACCTCCTCGAGCGAGGCGCGGTACAACCCGAAGTCGCCCTCCGCGCGGGCGGCCCGCCACGCGTTCACTCCCCGCCCCTCGGCCAGCGCCATCCGGCGCACGAAGGCGGGCGGCAGGCAGAGCGCCCGCTCCCGGTCGCGGCGCATGATCCGCACCATCGCCGCCCGCTGCGGGTCGAGCTCGGCATCCTCGGCCCGGTCGAGCAGCTCACCGAGCCGTGGGTCGGCCATCCGCTCGTGCAGCACGACGCGCATCGTCGCCTGCTGGCGGGCACGCGCGTCGCCGCCCCCCAGCGCCATGCACACCTCTTGGTCCCAGCCCAGCAGTGCGCTGACGTGGCCGAGATCGGCGAACTCGCGCATGCGGGCGGCCAGCTCGGTCCAGGTGTCGGTCACCGTCGGCACGTCCCGAAACCTACCAGCGGGCTGAGACCGTCACGCCGTCACGTTCTCGGGCCGCCCGGCGACGCCCGCGCGGCGCGCCACCGCGGCGCCGACGAAGTCACGAAACAGCGGCTGCGGCCGGTTGGGACGCGACTTGAACTCGGGGTGGTACTGGCTGGCCACGAACCACGGGTGGTCGGGCAGCTCGATCACCTCCACCAAGCGTTCGTCCTGATAGGTGCCGGAGATCAGCAGGCCCTGAGCGACAAGCTTCGATCGATACTGGTTGTTGACCTCGTAGCGGTGCCGGTGGCGCTCCTGCACGACCCGCTCGCCGTAGGCGGAGTGCGCCTTCGAGCCTTCGACCAGCGTCACCGAGTCGGCGCCCAGCCGCATCGTGCCGCCCATGTCCTCGACCTCCTTCTGCTCGGGCAGAAGATCGATCACCGGGTAGGGCGTCTCGGGGTCGAACTCGCTCGAGTTCGCTCCATCCAGCCCCGCCACATGGCGGGCGAACTCGACCACCGCCACCTGCATGCCCAGGCAGACGCCCAGGTACGGGACGTCGTTCTCGCGCGCAAAGCGGGCGGCCGCGATCTTGCCCTCGATGCCGCGGATGCCGAAGCCGCCGGGGATCAGGACGCCGTCCGCCTCCTGGAGCTTGCGCTCGCTCTCCTCCTTGGACACCGTCTCGGCGTCCACCCAGATGATCTCGAGGTGGGTGCCGTGGTGGATGGCGGAGTGGTTGAGCGCCTCAACCACCGAGAGATAGGCGTCCTGCAGCTGCACGTACTTGCCGACGATCGCGATCCGAACCACGCCCTCGGCCTCGTGCAGCCGCTCGACGACCGCCTCCCACTCCCGCATGTCGGGAGGTCCGGTGACCAGTCCCAGCCGCTCGCAGGCCAGCCGGTCGAGCCCCTGCTCCTGCATCATCAGCGGGATCTCATAGATGCTGGCGGCATCCGACGCCGAGATCACCGCCTCGGCAGGCACGTCGGCGAACAGCGCGATCTTCTCGCGGATCTCGCGGCCGAGCGGGTGCTTGGAGCGGCACACGATCACGTCCGGGGAGATACCGATCCGCCGCAGCTCCTGCACCGAGTGCTGCGTCGGTTTCGTCTTCAGCTCGCCCGCCACCTCGATGTAGGGCACCAGCGTGCAGTGGATGTACATCGCGTTGTCGCGGCCAACCTGGTTTCGGAACTGCCGGATCGCTTCCAGGAACGGCAGCGACTCGATGTCGCCCACCGTGCCGCCGATCTCGGTGATCACGACGTCCACCTCGTCTGACTGGGCAACGCGCTGGATGCGGCGCTTGATCTCATCGGTGACGTGCGGAATCACCTGCACGGTGGAGCCCAGGTACTCGCCCTTGCGCTCCTTGCGAATGATCGCGTTGTAGATCGAGCCGGTGGTGTGGTTCGAGTTCCGGGACAGGAACTCGTCCACGAACCGCTCGTAGTGGCCGAGGTCGAGATCGGTTTCAGCGCCGTCCTCGGTGACGAACACCTCGCCGTGCTGGAACGGGCTCATCGTGCCCGGATCGACGTTGATGTAGGGGTCGAACTTCTGCAGCGACACCTTGAGGCCGCGCGATTTCAGCAGTCGGCCGAGCGACGCGGCGGTGATCCCCTTGCCCAGAGACGAGACGACCCCTCCGGTCACGAACACGTACTTGGCCTGCTTGCTCACCGTGTGCCCCACCTTTCCGAGAGTGACCGGTCCCCGGGGAGGCATCATACGCGACCCGGGCGACGGAGCCGCGGACGACCTGCTACTTGGACAGTTCTGCGGTGTAGCTGCCGAGCACCGGGATCACGGTGTACACGGGATACGGACGGCCGGTGGGCGGCCCCGCGGGAACCCGGAAGATGGGCATCGAGCTGATGGTCATGTCGCCGTTTTGATCGAAGCCGAAGCTGCCGAGGATGCCGTCGCTGACCTTCACCCGCAGCAGCTGCTCGGAAACCGAGCTGCGCGTCCCGTCGGACGCGGCAATCGCAGCCAGCAGCACCTCCGTGGACTGCGCCGCGTACGGGGTGAACGTGTTGACGGTGCGACCGGGCTGGGTGGCGCTGAACAGGCGCACGAACGACCGCCCCGCCGGGGGCAGCTGACGGGCGGGGTCACTGATGTAGGCGCCGCTGATGTAGATGCCTGCAGCGGGATGGGGGGCCGACGTGGCATTGAACCCGAACCCCTCCAGGAAGGCGTCGTCGGCAACGATCGGCACCCGGTTGCCGAGCATCTCGCGCAGGATGGGCACGATCCGGCCCGAGATCGCCGGCCCACCCTGGTTGGGGCCCAGACCAGCCATGAAGACCCCATCCACGCCCTGAGCCTTCAGTCCGCGCACGAACGCCCGCATCGCAGATGGGCGAGCGGGCGGGATGCTGGGGCCGACCACCTCGATTCCCAGCTTGGGCGCGACGGCGGCGAACGTCTGCGACATCATCTGGCCGTAGCTCTCCTCGTGCTGGGAGACGAAGACGTAGACGCGGTGGGCTCCCAGCCGGCGAAGCAGCAACCCGTCCGCCACCGCCTGCTGGTCGTCGGCGGGATAGTCACGCACGTAGGTTCGCCTGCCGGTCGGGTACAGGACTTCGGGGTCGCCGGGTGAGACGCCGACGCCTGTCTTCGTCAACCCGATGTAGGAGTTGGTTGGCGACACCATCGCCATCGACCCGCGGTTCAGGATCGGGATCTGTTGCACGGCGCAGCCCGAGTTGAACGTCCCGATCACCCCGATCACGGAGGGCGTGGCCACGTATGACTTGGCGTTGGCAGCACACTTGCCGGCGTCCCAGCCTGCCTGTGCGGTGGCGTCGTCACAGGCCTGGTACGCGACCCGGAACCGTCCCGCCTTGAAGTGGTGCTCGCGCAGCGTGAACTCGATCGCCTGCACCATCGCGCCCGTCACCGGCGCATCCGTCGCATCCAGCGGCAGGTCGGACGCGATCACGAAGTCAGGGCTGCCCGAGCCTCCGTAGACCGGAGCGCCGCAGGTGGACGACGGGAGCGCCGAGATGCCCGCCGCCGACCCCGATGCGATCGGTTGGCCGCCGCCACCGGCCACGGTGACCAGCACGCGGCCGCCAGCGACCGTCACACTCTGCGGTGCGTTGCCGATCGCGAACCGCCGCACCCGCTCGGTCTGCGGATCGATCCGCGCGACGGTTCCGTCGACGGCGCTCGTCGCCCATACCTCGCCATCCCCGAATGCAACGTCGCCGGCCGACAGTCCCACGCGGATGCTGTCCGCAGAACCTGTCGTGACGGGGTCGATCCGCCAGACCAATCCGGAGTTGTCGGCCGCCCACACCGATCCTCCGCCAACGGCCAGCTGGAACAGACCTCCCTGCGTCGGGATGTGCATGGGGCGGCCCGCGGCCAGTGTGGCCGGGTCGAGCCTGATCAGGTCGGCCCCGCCTCGCACCACCCACACGGCTCCCTCACCGGCCGCGATCGCGTCGCCTCCCGGCCGCGCGGACGCGGTCAGCCTCAGCGTCTGCGAGTCGAACCGATAGATGTGGTCCCCGCCGATCACGTACACGGCACCCCCGGTCACCGCCAGCGGCACGCCCGGATACGAGGCGGGAGCAGCCGGGTTGGGAAGGGCCGCCTGCGCCAGCACCCGCAGCGTGACGGGGTCGAGCCGCGCCACCCCGAGCGCAAACCCGCCGTCCGGCGTCCGGTCGGCATAGCTCATCCACAGAGCGTCACCGGCGTACACGAGGTCGCTGGGTGAATGTCCGGGGCTGCGGACGATCGAGCCTGCGACCGGATCGATTCGGGAAATGGTGGCGTCATCCGCATTCAGTGCCCAGATCGCCGATCCATCGGTTGCGATGCTGGTCGGTGTGCCGCCCACCCCGTACTGAGCGACCAGACGGCCGGTCGCGGGATCGACCGACGCCACCGAGTTGGGCCCGATCAGCTCGATGCCGGCCGCGCTCTCGCCTCGGCTGAGCACCAGGGCGGCGGTCACTGCCGCGATAACCAGCAGCAGTCCGCCGGCCAGAGCCGCCACGGGCGCTCGCCGGCGGCGCATCCCCGGCGCCGCGAGCGAGTCGTCCGCGCGAACCTGCTCCTGCGACGCGAGGATCGCGGCGTGCAGCCGCCGCAGCCGCTCGCCGGGTTCGATGCCCACCTGCTCTGCCAGCAGCCGGCGGGTGCTGTCATACAGCTCGAGCGCCTCCGCCCGGCGGCCGGTTCGCGCCAGGGCGGCGGCCAGCAGCGTCACCGTCCGTTCACGCGTCGGGTGCTCGGCGGCCAGCTTGCGCAGGTCGGGCAGCGCCTGGGCCGGCAGGTCCTGCGCCAGCATCGCCTCCAGCCGCTCCTCGCGAGCCTCGGTGATCAGCTGCTCCAGCCGACCGACCTCGTCGCGCAGGAAGTCCTCATAGGCCTGATCCTCGTAGGGAGCGCCGCGGACGAGCGTCAGCGCGTCCTCCAATGCCCGCTGGGCGGCCTGCGCCCGGCCCCCGGCCAGATCCCCGCGGCCCTGCTCCAGCAGCGCCTCGAACCGCTCGACGTCGGTCGCGCCGGGCTGGGCGTGCAGCACGTAGCCGCCGGACACCGTCTCGATCGCGCCCTCGCCCAGCGCCTTTCTGAGCTGCGAGACCAGCACCTGCAGGTTCTTGGCGGCGGTGGCCGGGGGCCGCTCTCCCCACATCCGATCGATCAGCCGGTCGGCCGACACGGCACGGTTGGCATCGATCAGCAGCGCCGCCACCAGCACGCGCTGTTTGCCCGCGGGCAGCGCCAGTGGGCCGGCCTCACCCACCACCTCGAGCCGACCCAGCACGTTGAAACGGAGCACCATACGAACCTATCACATCGGTAAAAGATCCCGTATTTGCAGCACTTTTACCGACACGTACCGATTCCGGAGCGATCCTTTGCCGGCCCTTGCGACGCTGCTCCCAGCACGCCGGCCACACCGGCCGGGAACAACCACCCGAGGAGGACGACCGTGACGCCATCCACCACCACATCGGCCCGCCGCTCAGCCACCGTCGTGGCCGCCCTGCTGGCAACACTCGCTATCGCGCCGGCCGCACATGCCGGCACGATCACGCCCCCCGACCGCGCCGACGGCCTTGGCAGCTCGCATGCCACGTCCCATGTCGCGACCGTCACCCCGCCCGACCGGACTGACGCGCTCGGCGGCGCCGCGATCGCGTCGCACACGGTGGTCGTGACACCCCCGGATCGCGTCGACGGCATCGGCAGCAGCCGCTTCACCCCCGTCGCGGCTCCGACCGTGATCGTGCGCAGTGCGTCCGTCGGCTTCGATTGGACGTCCGCGGTGATCGGCGCCGTGGCCGGCCTGGGACTCGCGCTTGTCGCGATGGCAGCGCTGTTCACGCGCGGCCGTCGCGACGTCGCTCTGCCGTCCTGACGCTGGCGGCAGCAACGGGGCCGGGCGCGCACCCTCCGTGGGCGCCCGGCCCCGTTTCAGTTGCGGAGGGAAGACGGCGGCCCGCTGTTGCGTCAGGTGTTACATACCAGATACCTCTCGCGGATTCCCTCAAGAAGCCGCGTCTCTCGAAAGGCACGTCATGACCACTCGAACCAGCACCCGCCTCGCGGGGCTCGCCGCGGCATTGCTCGCGAGCCTCGTCGTCGTTCCCACCGCTCTCGCCATCCCCACGGCTTCCTCCGTTGCAAACGGCAAGCTCGTGCTTCAGCAGGCACCCTCCCAGCGTGGATTGGCGCCGGATCGCGCCGACAAGCTCGGCGTCCTCACCCAGGGCACGGTCGGCATCCCCGATCGCGTCGACCGGCTCGGCACGATCGGCGGCCCGGGTCCCGTGACCGTCCTGAGCTTCAGCAAGCCGTCGACCGGCTCGTCGACGTGGAACTACGTGCTTGTCGCTGCGGCCACGCTGCTCGCGGTCACGCTGCTGATCGCACTGGGGACGTTCGTCGGGCGCAAGCGCTCCGGCGGCATCGCCGTCGCGCAGTAGGTCACCGATATCGATGCCCCGGGCTCGCCAGGCGGCGCGCCCGGGGCATCTGCGCGTCGGGCGTTCACCCGAGCATGGCCACAGCGTGACGGCGGGCATCCTCGTCGCCCGCCTCGCCTCCCAGCATGCGAGCGACCTCATCCACGATCTCGTCGCCGGCCAGCCGCGCGACCGCGGTTACGGTCGGCTCGCCGGGCGACTTCTCGACCTGGAAGTGGGCGTCCGCGGCGCTCGCGATCTGAGCCAGGTGCGTGATGCAGAGCAGCTGCGCGCTTGCCGAGAGCCGCTTCAGCTTCTCGGCCACGGCGAGCGCCGTGCGGCCGCCGACGCCGGCGTCCACCTCGTCCAGCAGCAGCGTCGCCGGGCCGCCGCCGCTGCGGGCCGCAACCCGTACCGCGAGTGCGATCCGCGACAGCTCGCCGCCGGACGCCACGCCGGCCAGCGGCCCGGCGGGGAGGCCGGGGTTGGCGGCCAGCATCAGCGTCACGCGGTCGTACCCCCGCGCGCCCAGATCGGCCGGCTCCAGCGCGACCTCGAGCCGCGCGCCCTCCATCCCCAGATCGGCCAGCTCCGACTCCACCGCGCGCGCAAACGGCGCTGCCCCAGCCTCGCGCGCCAGACGCAGCTCACCGGCGCAGCGCTCGGCCTCGGCCAGCGCGGCCGCCACCGCGGCCTCTCGCTGCTCCAGCCGGCGGCCGCCGTCAGCCAGCAGCTCGAGCGCCCGCCGCGCCTCTTCGGCGCGCGCCGCAAGCCGCTCGATGCCGTCGCCGAAGCGCCGCTCCAGGTCGGCGAACAGCTGCAGCCGAGTCTCGATCTGCTCCAACCGGGCCGGCTCGGCCTCTAGCCCGTCCATCTGCGCGCGTAGCTCGATGCCGGCCTCCTGCAATCGCAGGCAGGCATCGCGCAGCTCGTTGGCCAGTGCAGCCAGATCGGGCTGGTAGCGGACCGCGTCGGTCACGAGCTCGGTGGCGCGGGCAGCCAGCGTCAGCGCGCCGTCGCCGTCCTCGGGGTTGACCAGCGCCGCGGCGCCGCCCAGATCGGCGGCCAGCTCGTCCAGGTGCCGCAGCCGCTCGCGGTCGCGCTCGAGCGCGACCCGCTCGCCGGAGGCGACGGCGGCCTCGTCCATGCGCGCCACCAGCTCCTCCAGCTCGGCCCGGCGCTGCTCGGCCTCGGCCGCCTCTGACCGGGCTTGGGCCAGCGACAGCCGCGCCTCCCGCAGTCCCGCCCAGGCGGCGGCCGCCGCCGCCCGCAGCTGATCGTTGCCCGCAGCGGCGTCCAGCAGATCGAGCTGGGTCGTCGGGAGCGCCAGCCGGCGCGCCTCGTGCTGGGACGAGATCTCGAGCAGCAGCTCGCCCAGCTGCTCGAGGTCGCCACGTGCGCAGCTGCGCCCCCAGACCAGCGCCCGGCTGCGGCCGCTGGCCGAGATGCGACGCGCCACCACCAGCGTCTCCTCTCCTTCGGGCCGCAACGCCGCCACGGCGGGCGGCAGCTCGCCGGCGAAGAAGCTCTCCGGCACCGCGAACTCGGCCTCGACGTAGGCCTCGGCCGCGTGCGGGCCGACCATCCCGGCCACCGGCGCGGCGCCCGCCAGCAGTCCGATCGCCTGGGCGAGCATCGTCTTGCCGGCGCCGGTCTCGCCGGTGAACACGTTCAGGCCGTCGGCGAAGTCGAGCTCGGCGTGCTCGATCAGGGCGAGGTTGTCGATCTGCAACCGCACCAGGCTCATGCGGTGAACGTCTCCCGGTAGCGGCTGAAGAAGGAGCTGCCGGCCATCCGGGCGAGCCGTGCGCGCTCGTCGCCGAGCCGGACGCTGAACCGGCCGCCCGGCAGCACCTCGCCCATCGTGTGGCCGTCGCGCACGATCTGCAGCGGCACGTCATCGGAGCGGTTGTGGACCTCGACCTGGCGGCCGCGGCCGAGCACCATCGAGCGCGCGTGCAGCGTGTGCGGCGATGCGAACGAGAGCACGAACGCCTCGGTGCCCCAGGCCAGCACGGGGCCGCCGGCCGACAGGTTGTAGGCGGTGGAGCCGGTGGGGGTGGCCAGGATCGCGCCGTCGCAGCCGACCTCGCCCATCGAGGCGCCGTCGACGCGCCACTCGAGGATCACCATCCGCCCCAGGGTACCGCTGGTCAGCACGACATCGTTGATCGCGGTCATCGTCTCGGTGTCGTCGCTGCCCACCAGCGTGGGTAGCTGTTCGACGTCGTACTCACCGGCGAACACGCGCTCCAGCCCCTGCTCCAGATGGGCGCCATCGACGCTTGTCAGGAAGCCGACGCGGCCGAAGTTGACGCCCAGGCAGGCCGTCTCGCTGCCGAGGTAGCGGTACAGCGCGCGCAGCGTGGTGCCGTCACCGCCCAGCACGACCGCCAGGTCGGGCGCCGGGTCGTCGCCCAGGGTGACACCGCAGCGCGCCGCGACCGCCTCCAAGCGTTGCACCGCATCGCCGATCCGGTCGGGGCGGCCGTGGGTGACCACCGTGGCGCGCTTGACCACGCGGCTAGCCGCCGGCTTCGACTGCGTCTCGGATCTCTGCACTGACATCGATCTCCCGCTCCTGACACGCCGGATGACCGGGCGAGACGAGGTACATCAGGTACTCGTGGTTGCCCGCCGGCCCCGGATGGGAAGAATCGCACACGCCGAGGATGGCGGCGCCTTCGCCTGCCACGAATTCCGCCATGTTGTGCAACACCTGTGACCGGACGCCCGGATCGCGCACCACGCCGCCCCGGGCCTGCGCACGGCCGGCCTCGAACTGGGGCTTGACCAGGACGATCGCGCGCCATCGCGGAGCTGCGCAGCGCAGCGCGGCGGGCAGCACAAGCATCAGTGAGATGAACGAGACGTCGGCGGTCAGCAGCGTCGGGGAGTACGGCAGCTGGCCGGGTGTGAGGCTGCGCGCGTTGACCCGCTCCATCGAGTGCACGCGAGGGTCGCTCCGCAGGCGCTCGTGCAGCTGGGCGCGGCCCACGTCGAGCGCCACCACCTCGCTCGCGCCGTGCTGCAGCAGGCAGTCGCTGAAGCCTCCGGTGGAGGCGCCGATATCCAGGCAGCGCTCGCCGGTGACGTCGATCGACCATCGCTCGATCGCGGTCTCGAGCTTGTCGCCGCCCCGCGAGACGTAGCGAGGCGGCTGCACGACGGCGATCGCCGCCCCTCCGGACACCGCGGCGCCGGCCTTGTCCACCACCGCGCCGTCGACGGTCACCTGACCCGCCATCACAAGCGCCTGCGCCCGGCTGCGGGTCTCCACCAGGCCGCGCTCGACGAGCGCCACATCGAGACGGCTGCGATCGCTGGTCGTCACCCGCCAAGCGTAGATGAATCGATTGCGCGTGCCATGCCCGACGCCCAGTCGTGTCACAAGCCCGCATGCACTCCGACGCCAAACGGCGGCGTCTGACCCCCCAAACCGCGAATCTCAGACGAGTCGGGTGCGATCGTACGAATTTCGATCGAGATCAGTTCGATATTCGCAGAAAACCATGGGTCTTCACGCCGTGAACCAATCGCCACCTCGCCGTGCCACGTCGCACGGCTCGCCGACAGGCACGCAACCGCCCTGCGCCAAACGGAAGCCAGGGTGGCGGGGTCTGACCCCCCAAACCTGCGAATCGCGGACGACGTGGCCTGGGTCTTGCGAATTCCAGTCGCAATCCGCCGAATCGCTCGGTATTCGCGAAATAGGCCGGATTCGGCGCCGTGATCCAAACGTTCGCGCGCCGTGACGGATGATCCTCAGGCGGTGCGGTGGGCGATCAGCTCGGTCAGCTCCGCCAGCTCTCCGGTGTCGCCGTCGATCGCGCCAAGCAGCGCGGTCGCCCGCCGGTGCGACTCGCCCGCCAGCTCGCGGGCTCGCTCCAACCCGAGCGTGTTCACGTAGCTCGGCTCGCCGCCGCTGCCCTCGTCGAGCACATCGTCGACGATCTGGAACAGCAGCCCCAGCTCGCCGGCGAACGCGCGATACGGGAGCTGTGCCTCGGCGTCCAGCCCGGCCACATGCAGGCCACACCCCACGGCGGCCGAGATCAGCGCGCCCGTCTTGAGCGTGTGCAGCGCGACCAGCTGCTCGTGCGAAGGCGGCACGGCGGCCGTCACGTCCAGGTACTGGCCGTCGATCATCCCCGCCACGCCGCGGGCGAGCTCGGCCACCACCGCCAGCCGCACCTCGGCCGGAGCCTGCAGCCGCTCGGCGACGTGGCGGTAGGCGGCGTTCAGCAGCGCGTCTCCCACCAGCACCGCCACCGCCTCGCCGAAGCGGACGTGGCTGGTCGCCCGGCCTCGCCGCTGGTCGTCGTCGTCCAGCGCCGGCAGGTCGTCATGCACCAGCGAGAAGGCGTGCACCATCTCGATCGCCGCCGCCGCCGGCAGCGCATCGCGCGGGTCGGCGCCGGCGGCCAGCGC
>JAWVEC010000168.1:0-3524 GCA_033856975.1 Gaiellales bacterium | reverse complement strand
CGGCACCCTGAAGACCACCCTGATCACCCTTAGCGTGATCGCGGTGATGCTGTTCTGGCTCTACCGTCGCCTCACCACGGTGTTCCTCGTGATCTTCACGGTGATGATCGAGTTGACGGCGTCCCGCGGCGTCGTTGCCGTACTCGCGAACGCCGGCATCATCGAGTTGTCGACGTATTCGACCA
Organism: Gaiellales bacterium; assembly: GCA_033856975.1. Classification (GTDB taxonomy): domain Bacteria; phylum Actinomycetota; class Thermoleophilia; order Gaiellales; family JAICJC01; genus JAICYJ01. The sequence continues at coordinate 3,339 of JAWVEC010000168.1, read as the reverse complement.
ATCTGCTGACGTTGCTGGTCATCGCCGCGGGGACAGACTATGCGATCTTCCTTCTCGGCCGTTTTCACGAAGCGCGTTACACCGGGCAGGATCGCGTATCAGCGTTCAACACGATGTACCACGGGACCGCGCACATCATCTTGGGTTCGGGCCTGACGATTGCCGGCGCGGTGCTGTGTCTGAGCTTCACCCGGCTCCCGTATTTTCAAAGCCTTGGCATTCCCGCGGGAGTTGGCGTCCTTGTCGCAGTGGTGGCGGCGCTGACCCTGGCTCCGGCGCTGCTGGTCATCGGTCGCCATTTCGGTCTGTTCGAGCCCAGCCGCCCGATGCGAACCCGGGGCTGGCGGCGCATCGGCACGGCCATCGTGCGCTGGCCCGGACCCATCCTGGTGGCGACGATCGCCGTGGCCCTCATCGGTCTGCTCGCCCTCCCGGGCTACAAGACGAGTTACGACGCCCGCCCCTACATGCCCGCCAGTGCCCCGGCCAACGTCGGCTACACGGCCGCCGAGCGACACTTTTCGCAGGCGCGGCTGAACCCCGAATTGCTGATGATCGAAGCCGACCACGATCTGCGCAATCCCACCGACATGATCCTGTTGGAGCGGGTCGCCAAGGCCGTCTTCCACACCGACGGAATCGCCCAGGTTCAGTCGATCACGCGGCCGTTGGGCACGCCCCTGGATCACACGTCGATCCCGTTCCAGATCAGCGCGGGGAACTCGGCGCAGATCCAGAACCTGCCCTTTCAGCAGGCCCGCGCCGCCGATCTGCTCAAGCAGGTCGACGTGATCAACAAGTCCATCGACGTCCTGCGGCAGCAATATGCGCTGCAACAACAGTCCAGCGCCGCCACCGACGAGCAGACCAAGGCGTTTCAGCAGACCGTCGCCACGGCTCAGGACCTGCGCGACAAGATTGCCAACTTCGACGACTTCTTCCGACCCCTGCGTAGCTACTTCTATTGGGAGCCACACTGTTTCGACATTCCGGTTTGCGCCTCACTGAGGTCCATCTTCGACGCGCTCGACGGCATCGACGAGCTGACTGATCAGTTGACCAATGTCTCGCAGAGCATCACCAAGTTGGACGAACTCCAGCCCAAGCTGCTGGCGCTGATTCCGCCTCAGATCCAGACCCAGCAGACCAACCGCGACCTGACGATGACGAACTACGCCACCACCTCGGGCATCGACGACCAGACTGCGGCGGCACTGCAGAACTCCACCGCCCTGGGCCAGGCGTACGACGCATCGAAAACCGATGACTCCTTTTACCTGCCGCCGGAGGCATTCACCAACCCCGAGTTCCTACGCGGGCTGAAGCTGTTCCTGTCCCCGGACGGCAAGGCCGCCCGCATGATCATCACCCACGACGGCGATCCCGCTACCTCAGAGGGCATTTCGCACATCGACGCCATCAGGCACGCTGCGCAGGGGGCCGTCAAGGGCACGCCGCTGGCCGGGTCCAAGATCTATATCGCCGGCACCGCGGCCACCTATAAGGACATCCAGGATGGCGCCAAGTACGACCTCCTGATCGCCGGGATCGCGGCGCTCAGCCTGATTCTGCTCGTCATGATGTTCATCACCAGAAGCATCGTCGCCGCGCTCGTCATCGTGGGCACCGTGGCGCTGTCGTTGGGCGCCTCTTTCGGGCTTTCCGTGCTGATTTGGCAGGATCTTCTTGGTATCCAGTTGTACTGGATCGTGCTGGCGCTGGCGGTGATCTTGCTGTTGGCGGTGGGGTCGGACTACAACCTGTTGTTGATCTCTCGATTCAAGGAGGAGGTCGGCGCCGGCGTGCGGACCGGCATCATCCGGGCGATGGCCGGCTCCGGCGCGGTGGTGACGGCGGCCGGTCTGGTGTTTGCGGCCACCATGGCCTCCTTCGTGTTCGCCGACTTGCGGATTCTCGGTCAGATCGGGACGACGATCGCCCTGGGCCTGCTGTTCGACACACTGATCGTGCGTTCATTCATGACGCCGTCCATCGCCGCGTTGCTCGGGCGCTGGTTCTGGTGGCCGCTGAGGGTACGCCCCCGCCCCGCCAGCCAAATGCTCCAGCCCTACGGATCACGCTCAGCGGTTCGTCAACTGCTGCTGTGGGAAGACGGGGACTCGGCGGTCACCCCATCGCGTGGTCACAACACGTAGAAGCTGGCCATGATCGTGGGCGGACGCTTCGGTTCAGGACCTACCAACCGGGGTCAGCTCATCAGTTCGCTCGGGCGCTGTCACGGAAACTTCGCGCAGTCGCCCTTTCAAACGTGCGACCCTGCGGAACTGAGCGGCGATGTTCATGGAAGTCAGCATCGGGATGCCTCCGACAAACGTTCGAAAGGAGGGGTTGCCGCCGTCTTCATGGAGCATGAAGAGGCATCCGACTACATAAAAGAATCCGACGGTGAAGAGGGCGGCGGGTATCGCGTACGCGAGCGGTGATCGAGCGTCAGAAACCAGTTCGCTCGCGTATTCGAATTCATGCTGCGACATTGATTCGCGCCCGCGCAATTTAGCTAGGACCGCTTTGTGGGCGCCCACTTCTTCGCCTAGTGCAGCGGGTGTTCGATTCTCTAACCGACCTATGTACACGAATACGCAAGCAGCGAACACCAATCCCATTACTGCAGCAAGTACCGTGAGATAGCCCCATGGACCGAGATTCACCGTGCCGCTCCTTTGCTCCCCCGTCAACGTTGTATGACGCCTGAAGTGCGAGAGCCCTCGCCGTCGGCCATCGAGAATCTCTTCGAAACGCTACCTCAATCAGGTGGCCCTCTTGATACCGGTCAAGCGAGTTCTCAGGCAACCTCGTGGTTGGGCCGGTTCGCGTCCGTCAACACCCTCCCTTTCCTCAGGACGCGGTTGTGCGGCGTCTACGTCCACCGTGATCCCGATGGACGCGTGCCGGAAGGCTGATCGATCCTGGGAGTGGCGGGGACACGATTAGGCTCAGGCGGTGGCAGCGAAGGCCAATCCGCTTGGCGATTTCCTGCGGGCCAGGCGCGAGCAGGTGCGGCCCGAGGATGTCGGCCTGGTGAGCGGCGAACGGCGTCGGGTTGCGGGCTTGCGCAGCGAGGAGCTGGCGATGCTGGCCGGCATCAGCTCCGACTACTACTTGCGACTTGAGCAGGGCCGCGACACCCGTCCGTCGGCCCAGGTGATCAACGCGCTGGCGCGGGTGCTACAGCTCGACGTCAAGGCCAGCGAGTATCTGCAACAGCTGGCCAGCCCGTCCTCCCGCCGGCGGGACCCCGCGGGTATCGACGCCGCCGACGCCGCCGACGGCGTCGACGAGCTGATCGATCAGTTTCCAATGCCGGCGATCGTGGCCAGC
>JAWVEC010000167.1:0-5568 GCA_033856975.1 Gaiellales bacterium | reverse complement strand
CGACAGCGCCAGGAAGCCCATGGCGTGGAACGGCGCCTCGACCTCGCAGCCGAGCGCGGCCACGGCCTGGGACAGAACACGGCTCTGCTCGAGCACCGCCGCCAGCGGCTGGTCGGACAGCAGGCCCGCGATTGCCAGCGGCAGCTCGGCCCGCACCCCGCGCTGGCAGACCGCCACCATGCCGCCGCCCAGCTCGGCCAGCCGGCCGATCGCCCGCGCCATGTCGCCGTCGTCCACACCCACGCAGACGATGTTGTGGGCGTCGTGGGCGACCGTCGAGGCGATCGCGCCTCGCTTCAGCCCGAATCCGCGCACGAAGCCGATGCCGACCCGGCCGCTGCCGAGGTGGCGCTCCACGACGGCGATCTTGGCCAGGTCGCGCTGCGGGTCGGCCACCGCCAGCCCCTCGTGAACGGTGGGCGTCTCGACCAGCGACTCGGTCACGATCTGCCCCGGGATCAGGCCGATCACACGCATCGCCGAGCCGTCCGAGGGGGTGCGCAGCTCGTTGGGCGAGAGCGGTTGGATGCGGACGGTCTGCCGCGCCCACTCCGGCGCCGCGGCCGCCGGCACGTCCCCGATCGGCACCCCATCCTTCAGCACCAGATCGGGTACGAATCGCTCCAGATCCGGTAACAGCAGCAGGTCGGCGCGATGTCCTGGGGCGATCGCGCCGCGGTCGGCCAGCCCGTGCCATCGCGCGGCGTTGTGCGAGCCGATGGTGAGCGCGTCCCGGGGATCGAGGCCCAGCTGCACCGCCTGCCGCACCAGCGAGTTGATGTGGCCGTCGCGGGCGATGTGGGACGGCTCGCGGTCGTCGGTGCAGAACGCCACCCGCGAGGGCCCGAGCTCGGTCACCAGCGGAAGCAGGGCCTCCAGGTTGCGCGCCGCCGACGCCTCCCGGATCAACAGCCACATGCCGGCGCGTAGCCGCTCGCGGCCCTCCTGGGCCGTGGTCGCCTCGTGATCCGAGCGGATGCCGGCCGCCGCGTAGGCCTGCAGCCGCGCCCCGGCCACTCCCGGTGCGTGACCGTCGACGTGCGCTGCGCCGTCCAGCGCGAGCTTCGCCAGCTCCGCCGGATCGCCGGCGATCACTCCTGGGAAGTTCATCATCTCGGCCAGGCCGAGCACGCGCCTGCGCCGCAGCATCCCCTCCAGGTCGCCGATCGTGAGCGCTCGCCGCGGCGACTCGAAATGGGAGGCGGGCACACAGGCGGGCGCCATGAAGAAGACGTCCAGCGGCAGATGCTCACACGCGTCGATCAGCCAGTGCACCCCGTCGCTGCCGAGCACGTTCGCGATCTCGTGCGGGTCGGCGACCACCGCGGTGGTGCCGAGCGGCAGCACCAGCTTCGCGAACTCGTCCACCAGTAGCAGCGACGACTCCAGGTGTACGTGTGCGTCGATCAGCCCCGGGACGACGTGGCGGCCGTCCGCCTCCAGCGTCTCTCGCCCCCGGTAGGAGCCGACTCCGGCGATCCAGCCGTCGCACACCGCCACGTCGGCCTCGAGCCACTCACGCGTGTGCACCGACAGCACTCGCCCGCCGCGCACCACCAGGTCGGCGGGCTCGTCGCCGCGTGCCACCGCCAGCCGCCGGCTGAGATCGCTCATGGTCCCAAGTCTAGGCGTTTCCTGCTTTGAATACTCGCAAAGAGCGTGAATTATCCACTTGCATTGGGCGGCTCAACCCCGTAGGTTTCCTTCTGCGCCGCTCAGGGCAGCCGAGTAGGTTGAAGCCAGTCGGACGGATCGTAGAGGTGACTCGAAAGTTCGTTCGGTTGGGGGACCAAAGGCAAGCCGGGGCGGCGAATCTTTGGTCCCGAACCGTTTGCGGCATGGCGCTGCCTTCACGGGGGCAGGACTGATTTCCTTGCCGACGAAGGTTGCTGCGGTGCAGCACCGACCCCCGCTTGAAGCCGCCCGGCTGGCCGGAGTGGCCGCGCTGTTCGTCGCATACGGCAGCTTGCTGACGGCCCGGAGCGATGACCTCTCGCGCCATCAGGCGGGGGCGATCACGCTCGCATTCGGCCTTGGCATGGTGGCGATGCACGTCGCCGTTCGCCGCCGGCTGGCGCCGGGCGGGCCGTCGTCGGATGCGTCGCTGGCGGCGCTGCTCGGCGCCCTGGCCGTGCCACCGGGGCTGATCGCGCTGCTGTGGGACTCGGGCATCGCCAACTCGAGCTTTCTGTACGTGTTTCGAATCTCGCGTGACGGCACCGGCAACGGGCTGCTGATCTCTGCCGCGGTGTTCGTCGTCGCCTACGCGCTGGCTCGCGACCCCCGCTGGCTGGCGATCGCGCCGCTTGCCGTGGTTGGTGGCATCGAGGCGCATCTGGTGGGTGGCGGTGAGATCTCGACGCTTGGTGGCGGCAGCTGGACGCGATTTCTCTTCCTGCTGGCCGCGCTCGCGGTGCTGGTTGCGGTGGCCGGTCGCCTGGACGGGGGCGAGCGCCACAACCTGCTGCTGGCCGCGGCGCTGCTGGTGCCGTTTGCGTTCGTCTCGTACCCATCCGGCGGCGCGAATCGGATTCGCGACCTGGTCGGGGCGGCGCTGATGGCGGGACTGGCGGTCACCACCTGGCGGCGGCTGTCGCCGGGGATCGGCTTCGCGACGGTGCTGCTGGGGGTGTTCGAGGTGGTGTCGCTATCGCGCCACGGCCGCGGACTCACGGCCTGCGTGCTGTTCGCAGTGGCCGGTGTCGCCCTGCTTGTGGTCGGCTCGCTGTCCCACAGCTCCGCCCCGTCCGACCCGCCCACCGCAACCACCTCGTAACCGCCCCGCGACCGCTTCGTGGCAACCCGACGGAAGGGGTCAGACCCCTCCGCGGCGCGCGACGCGAGATTGGCGCAGATCTGGCACGGCGGCGCTCTATGCCACGTGTTCGCAGCTGCCGCTGTTACTCGCGCGTGCGAGGGGTCTGACCCCTGCGACGACTCGCGTTGAAGGATCGGCGCACGATTGCGCCGGTTAGCCCAGCGCCTGCTCGAGGTCCTCGATCAGGTCATCCGCCGACTCGATGCCGACTGACAGCCGCACCAGGTTGGGAGGGATTGCGAACGGCGCATCGGCGGTCGATGCGTGCGTCATCTGGGCCGGCGTCTCGATCAGGCTCTCGACGCCGCCCAGGCTCTCTGCCAGCGACCACACCTTGGTGCGAGCGACCAGGTCGAGCGCCAGCTGCTCCGACTCGACCAGGAACGAGATCATGCCGCCGAAGTCACGCATCTGATGGGCGGCGATGGCGTGGCCGGGGTGGTCGGGAATGCCCGGATAGAGCACCCGTTCGACCTTCGGGTGGCCGCCCAGGAAGCCGGCCACGGCGCGCGCGTTCTCGCAGTGCTGGATCATCCGCACCGCCAGCGTCTTCAGCCCTCGCATCACCAGCCAGGCGTCGAACGGGCCGGCCACCGCGCCCAGCGAGTTCTGGAGGAAGCCCAGCCGCTCGGCCAGGTCGTTGTCCGAGGTGGCGGCAAAGCCGGACACCAGATCGGAGTGGCCGCCCAGGTACTTGGTCGCCGAGTGCACGACGATGTCGGCTCCCATCTCCAGCGGGCGCTGCAGGTATGGGGACGCGAACGTGTTGTCGACCACCACGATTGCTCCGAACGAGTGCGCGACCTCGCACGCGGCGGCGATATCGACGATGTTCAGCAACGGGTTGGTGGGCGACTCCAGCCACAGCATGCGGGCGCCCTCCATGTGCTTCGACAGCTCGGTGTTGCACTGCTCCGCCGAGAGGTAGGCGAAGCGGTAGCCCTTGGGCTGGTAGACCTTGGAGAACAGCCGGTAGGTGCCGCCGTAGACGTCGTTCACAGAGACGACCAGCTCGCCCGGATCGATCAGGTGCATGACGGTGGTGGTGGCTGCCATCCCGCTTGCGAACGCGAAGCCGTGTGCCGCGCTCTCCAGCGACGCCAGGCAGCGCTCCAGCGCGCGGCGGGTCGGGTTCGCGGTGCGCGAGTAGTCGTAGCCGTCCTTGAGGACACCGACCGCGTCCTGCACGTAGGTGGAGGTCTGGTAGATGGGGACGGTGACGGCGCCGGTGGAGGGATCCGGCGGCTGCCCCTCGTGCACGGCGCGAGTCTCGAACTGGTGAGTCATCCGCGCAGGATAGTCGAGCACCCGACCGCTGCCGCAAGCCGTTCCAGCGCCCGGACGAGGCCCCGCTCGTGGCGCTCGCCCCACCGCACGCGCGGCTCGCGGTGCTCCGCGACCACGCGCAGCGTCTTGCTGGAGCGGTCGTTGCGCAGGTCGACGCGGCCGACGATGCGATCGCCGAGCAGGAACGGCAGCACGTAGTAGCCGTAGCGCCGCTCGGGCTCGCGCTTGTAGACCTCGATCAGGTGCGAGAAGCCGATCACCCGCTCGGCGAACGGCCGATCCCACAGCAGGTTGTCGAACGGCGACAGCAGCACCGGCGCCGTGACCGTCCCGTCCGGCTCGGAGTCGGGTGTCACCAGCACCGGCGCACCCCCGTCGGCCACCTCCAACTGCCGCAGCAGTCCGTCGCCGAGCAGCTTGAGGACATGCGGCCGGATGCGCGCGACACCACCCTTGAGCCGGTTGTGCTCCACGATGCCGCGCTCGGTCAGCACGCCCCGTGAGGCCACCGCCCGCAGCGACAGCGTGCGCAGGAACTCGGCCTCGCCGGGAACCGGGGCTCCCAGCATCGCATCCGGGATCACGCGCTCGGGCAGGTCGTACAGGCGCTGGAAGCTCTGCCGCTCCGAGACGACCAACCGGCCCGAGTTCCACAGCGCCTCCAGCACGCGCTTGGCCGGCTTCTGGTTCCACATGCCGGCCTGGGCCTCCCCCTCGAAGTGGCGCGAGCCCAGTGGCCCGCGCTCGCGAATCTCCGACAGCACGTGGTCGGTCAGCGCCGCCTCCCGCCCCAGCACGTCGCCCCACCATGGATGGTCGTCGCTGCCCAGCATCACGCGCCGGTACAGCGGCCAGTCGCTGATCGGGATCAGGCAGGCCTCATGCGCCCAGTACTCGAACACCTTGCCGCCGCGCAGCAGGCGCGAGACGGCGCCGCGCGGGTAGACGCCGATCCGGCTGGTGAGCGCGATCCGGTGGCTGCGCTCGACGGCCGAGATCGAGTCGAGCTGCACGGCTCCCAGCCGGGCGATGGTCGCCTCCACCTCGGACACGCGCGCGCGCCGCGAGCGGACAGCGTAGCCCTGCGCCGCGACCGCCCGGCGGCGCAGCTCGGCCAGGGAGATCGGCTGGCTCAAACCCCGTTTCGCCGGTGGGCGAGGTACTCGAGCTGGTCGGAGCGGGTCAGCATGCCGGCCGGCCGGCCGCCGATCGCGACCACCACGGCCGGGCTGCCGGCGGTCAGCTCGGCGAACACGCGGTCGATCGACTCGCCGGCGTCGATCACGTGCAGCGGCGGCTGCATCGCCTGGGCGACGCCCTCGTTGAGCGCGTCCGGGTTCTTGAACACGCGGTCGAGCAGGCCGCGCTCCTGGAGCGAGCCGACGATGTCGGCCAGCGAGTCGGCCGGCTTGCTGCGCACCACCGGCAGCTGGGAGATCGAGTATCGCTGCATCAGCTCGATC
>JAWVEC010000166.1:0-4831 GCA_033856975.1 Gaiellales bacterium | reverse complement strand
CCCAGCAGCACCTGCACGCCGAGCGCCAGCCGCAGGTCGCGGAGCGATGGCCGAAGCGCCGCCACCCGCGACATCAGGAAGCCGAACGGGAGGTAGAAGAACAGCAGCTGCACGGCTCCCGGGCGCTGGTCGGCGCTCCACAGCAGCGAGATCGCGCTCCACCCCACCAGCGCAGCGGCCGCCCATCCGATCCGACCCAGCGCCGGCGGCCGCTCCTCGCCCACCAGCAGCTCGAACGCACTGGCCGCGGCCAGGGCCGCGATCACCGCATACAGCGGCACCAGCAGGTTCGCCTGCTCGCCGCCGGCGTGCAGCGGGATGCGCGCCGGGGCGGTCGCCACCACGCCCAGCAGCACCAGCGTCGGCCATCGATGTGCGACCGCTGCACCGACCACGAGCGCAGCGATCCCCACCACCACCGTGACCGCGGCCAGCGCCGGCCGCGAGCTGGCGTCGACGCGGATGGTCGCGATCGGCTTGGACAGGAGGTCGGTCGCCATCACGACGACGCCCACCACCCAGGCCGCGAAGCCGGCCGTGCGAGCCCGCCGGTCGGCCATCGCCAGCAGTGGGACGAGCCCGGCGGCGGCGATCAGCGCGCCCGCTTGGGAGCCCGTCACGGCACGGTCACCGAGAACGAGGGCGGGTTGGGCGTGCGGTTGCCGGCCGCGTCCACGGCCACCAGCTCGACCCGGTAGTGGCCGGGCGGGAGCAGCGACAGGCGCAGCCGCACGGGGTCGAACCGGGCCGTCTTCTCGAACACGACACGGTCGCCCTTCAGCACCAACAGCACCGCGCGCACATTGCCCGCCCCCCGGGTGTAGGGGATCAGGATGGCCGGCCCGCGCGTGATCCGGCCGATCTCGATGCCGGCCGCCTTCGTGTCGACTGCGATCGGGTCGGGGATGGTGACGTCCCGGCTATCGGAGGCCAGCGTCACCCGCAGCCGGTAGAGCCCGTCGGGCACCACCCGCCCGCTGTCATCGCGGCCGTCCCACACCACGTGGACGTCGCCCTTGGCCTGTGACGTCGCTGGCCGCAGCCGGCGCACGACCGTACCGTCGGCACCCACGATAGCCAGCGCCACCCGCTGCGGGCTGCGCAGCTCGAACGTGATCGACGCGCTGCTGTGGCAGCCCGGATCGCGACAGCCGGGGGAGATCGCCTGGCGGACATGCGGGTGCGCGATCGGCGACCTGCGGAGCTTGAGCTGCTCAGTGCGCAGGAACGCCGCCGTGCATGCGGCGATCAGGACGAGCAGCAGCGCGGTCGCGGCGCGGGAATGGCTCACGGCGGGCCGATTGTAGGCGCGCCGTGAGCCCCCCGTCGCGGTGGGCTACCGGGCCTGGGGCTCCGGCTTCAGCTCCGAGCCGAAGCGGTGGCCTTTGGCGGCGTAGACGCCGGCCACGGCGAGGATCACGCCCGCGCCGATCACGTAGGCCACGATCGGTGCGTCCAGCGTCTTCAGGCCGGATGCCGCGAGCACCAGAGCGATCGTTCCGCGCAGCACGCGCTCCGGGGCGCGGTTGGTGAAGTGGGAGCCGATCAGGATGCCGGGGATGGAGCCGATCAGGATCGAGCCGACGACGCTGTAGTTGGGCGTGCCGAAGGCCACCGTGGCCAGACCCGCGGCGACGGTCACCAGCATCGCGTGGAACAGGTCGGTGCCGACCACGCGGCGGGCGGCCAGCGGGAACAGGGTCACCAGGGCGATGCCGAAGAAGACGCCCGAGCCGACCGATGTGAGGCCCAGGATGAAGCCGAACACGACGCCGATGCAGAGCGCCAGGATCTTGTGCCGCTGGTTCAGCGGCCCGTCGGTGGGCAGCTTGCTGGCGTCCCACAGCCGCGGGATGGTGATGAAGGTGCGCACGGCGACGGTGATGCCGACCACCACCAGCACGATGCCGATCAGGTTCAGCAGCACGCTGTTCACGTCCAGGCCGATGCGGGGAAAGATCTCGTACAGGGTGAACACGCCAAGGATCGCGGCCGGCACGCTGCCCGCTCCCATCCACAGCCCCAGCTCCTTGTTCACGTTCTTCAGCTGGTGATGGCGGGCGGCGCCGAACATCTTGGTGATCGCGGCGTAGATCAGGTCGCTGCCCACGGCGGTGGTCGCCGGGATGCCGAACACGGTGATCAGGATCGGCGTCATCAGCGAGCCGGCGCCCATGCCGGTGAGACCGACCAGGATGCCGACCGCGAGCCCTGCTGCGATCATTCCGGTGTTGATGTCCATGCCCACTCCCCTGCCCGAAAGTTTGCTTTGCCCCTCGAAGTCCTACAAGTCTAAGTGGTTTAGTGGGGAATGCAAGCGGGGTGGTGAAATTCCACTAGCAGCGTGGTGTAAACGCAAGGCACAGGCGCCGGCGACCCCTGGGGATCGCCGGCGCCCGCGTCCTACTGCTGGCGGTAGGCCTGGATCAGCACCTCTGCGACCTCCGGCCGCGTGAACTCGACCGGCGGAACCTCGCCGTTTCCGAGCATCTCGCGCACCTTCGTCCCCGACAGGAAGACGTGGTGGTCGGAGGGGTGCGGGCAGGTCTTGTTCGACGCCATGTTGCCGCACGTCTTGCAGAAGAACGTGTGGTCGAAGAACATCGGCTCGATGTCCAGCTCGTGCGGCGCGAAGTCGTCGAAGATGTAGTGGGCGTCGTAGGTGCCGTAGTAGCTGCCCACGCCGGCGTGGTCGCGTCCGACGATGAAGTGGGAGCAGCCGTAGTTCTTGCGGCACAGCGCGTGCCATACGGCCTCGCGCGGACCGGCGTAGCGCATCGCGGCCGGAAACACGCCCAGCACGGTGCGGTCGGCCGGGTAGTAGCCCTCCAGCAGCACCTCGTAGCACTTCATGCGCACGTCGGCCGGGATGTCGTCGCCCTTGGTCTTGCCCACCAGCGGGTGCAGCAACAGCCCGTCGACCGTCTCCAGCGCGCACTTCTGCACGTGCTCGTGGGCACGGTGCACCGGGTTTCGGGTCTGGAAGCCGACCACGCGGCTCCAGCCACGCTCGCTGAACACGGCCCGGGTGTCCTTCGGGTCGAGGTGTCGCGAGGGGAACGCCGGATCGGGACGCTTGAACACCGTCACCGAGCCGCCGACCAGGTTCGGGCCCTCGGCGTAGATCTGGGCCACGCCCGGGTGCGCCTCGTCCGTGGTGCGGTAGGTCTTGGCGGCCTCGTTCTCACGATCGACCGAGAAAACCTCCTCCACCTGCATCACCGCCAGCAGCTCTCCGTCCGCGCTCTCGAGCGCGATCCGATCACCGCTCGGGGCCTCGCTCACCGACAACGTCACCGGCAGCGCCCAGGGCAGTCCGTTGGCCAGGTGCATCTCCTCGACCGAGCCCTCATAATCGGCCTTGGTCATGAATCCCGTCAGCGGCGAGAGCGCCCCCGACGCGATCATGTCCAGGTCGGCGGTCTGCTTGTCGCTCATCCGCACCCGCGGCAGCGAGGCAGCCTCGGCGGCCAGGGCGGCCGCCTCGTCACCGGAGACCGTGCGATCGATCAGCTCGCCTCCGTGGGGAGCGATCAGATGGCTCTGCTTGGTGGCAGTGGCCTCGGTCATCAAGCGACGGCCTCGGCGGCGTCGCCGGAGATCATGCCCAGCTCTTCCAGCCGCTGGATCACGAATGACGCCGACTGCTCCGGCGTGCGATTCTCGGTCTCGACCACGATCTCGGCGTGCTCGGGAGCCTCGTAGGGATCCGAGACGCCGGTGAACTCCTTGATCTCGCCGGCAAACGCCTTGGCGTAGAGGCCCTTGACGTCACGCCGGGCGCACTCGTCCAGCGACGTGGCCACGAACACCTCGACGAACCGGTCGCCGATCATCTCGCGCACCGCGTCACGCGTCTCCGCGTACGGCGAGATTGCCGCCACGATCACGCCCGCCCCGTGCCGCGTCAGCAGCTTGGCCACGAAGCCGATGCGCAGGATGTTGGCGTCGCGGTCCTCCCGCGAGAAGCCGAGTCCCTTGCTCAGGTTGGTGCGGATGACGTCGCCGTCCAGGTGGTCGACCAGGATGCCGCGCCGCTCCAGCTCTGGGCCGACGATCTCCGCGATGGTGCTCTTGCCGGCCCCGGAGAGTCCGGTGAACCAGAGGGTGAAGCCATGGTTTTGATTGCGCAACGTGATCAGTCCCTTTCGTTGTATCGCTTGACGCTTTGTAGCGGTTACTCGCCGTGGAGGCCGCACTCGACCTTGCCGGTGCCCTTCCAACGTCCCGTCCGCTCGTCCTCCCCGCTCTCCACCGAGTTGGTGCAGGGGATGCAGCCGATCGACGGATATCCGTGGTCGTGCAGTGGGTTGTACGGGATGTCGTGCCTCCAGATGTAGCGCCACACGTCACGATTCGTCCAGTCCGCGAGCGGCTGTACCTTCACGACACCGCGGCGCTCATCTATCTCGATTTTGCGGGCGTTTTGTCGAGTTGTCGACTGGTCTCTGCGAATTCCCGTGATCCAGGCGTCCATTCCCTCCAGCGTCTGGCGCAGCGGCGCCACCTTTCGCATCGAGCAGCAGCTGTCGGGATCGCGCTCCCACAGCTTCTCGCCATGCACCTTCGCCTGCTGCTCGACCGACAGCTCGGGCTCGATTCGCTCGAACTTGATCGGGTATCGCTCGATCAGCTTCTGCCGCGTCTCGTACGTCTCGCGAAACAGCAGGCCGGTGTCGAACTCGACCACCCGCACGTCGGGCTGGATCTCGGACAGCATGTGCACCAGCACCGAGCTCTGCTTCTGCCACGAGCAGGTCAGCACCAGCCGCGGGTGAAACAGTTCGACGGCCACGCGCAGCACGTCCTCCGCGGTCTTGTGCTCGAGGTC
>JAWVEC010000165.1:0-7601 GCA_033856975.1 Gaiellales bacterium | reverse complement strand
CGCGTTGTAGTAGCGCAGCATGGCGGAGAAGCTGCGGTCGTCGCCCACCAGCGCACCGGTGTGCGTGAGCGCAGCCTGCCGTCCCATGTCCGACGTGCCGACCTTGAGCACGATCGCCACCTTGCCCGCCTCGGCCAGCTTGTGCAGCGCGGCCTCGAAGGCGGCGGGCCGGCGAACGGTCTCGAGGAACAAGCCCACCACGCGCGTCTGCTCGTCGTCTGCGAAGTAGCCGACCATGTCGGCGACGTCGGTGACCGTCTCGTTGCCGGCCGAGATCACGGTGCGAAACCCGATCCGCGGCCCCAGCGAGACGAGGATCTCGCCGATCGAGCCGGAGTGCGCAAGGGTCGCCACCGGGCCGGGCACGAACGTCGGATGCAGGCTGCCGATCCAGGGCGACGGCTGGCCCGGCGTGGCCACGCCCATGCAGTTGGGGCCGATCATGGCGATGCCCGCGTCGGCCACCCGCGCGCTGATGCGGGCGCTGATCTCTGGCCCGACCGCCCCGGCCTCGTTGCCCAGGCCAGGGGTGATGATCGCCCGCACGCCCGGCACCGAGAGGACATCCTCGACGGCGGCCTCGATGCGGCCGTGGCCGACGGCCATCACCACCATCTCGGGCACCTCGGGGCACTCCCCCAGCGACGGGTAGCAGCGCACGCCGCAGGCCTCGGCCTTGGTCGGGTTGATGCCGTAGAAGGGCACGCCCGGCACTTTCATGTTCTGCGCAATTCGTAGCGAAGTGCGGTCTGAAATGCCGTAAATCGCAACCGACTTCGGGCGGAACACGCCGTCCAGACGGCTCCTCAACAGTGGCGGATCAGCGGTTTTCATCCTGGCTCCTGGCGGTATCGCGATGCCTGACCGCGGGGTCAGGAATGCAGTTTACGCAATTCGTGTTGACTCTGCGAATATGTACGAATATCGTATCCGGTATGACCGACGTGCTCGACCACCGGATCGTGGACGCTCTGGTGAAGGACGGCCGCCGCCCGTTCGTCCGAATCGCCGCCGACCTGGGCGTCTCCGAGGCCACCGTGCGCCAGCGAGTGGCGAAGCTGACCGCCGACGGCGTGATGCAGATCATGGCCGTCACCAACCCGCTCAAGCTGGGCTACGACGTCGTCTGCATGCTCGGCCTGAGCGTCGAGAACGAGAGCCTCACGCCGGCCGGCGAGGCGCTGGCCGCGCTGCCCGAGGTGACCTACCTGGTCGCATGCACCGGTCGCTACGACTACCTGGTCGAGGTCACATGCGTCGACAACAAGCACCTGCTCGAGCTCATGGGCACGGGGCTCTCGCAGGTGCCGGGCGTCCGCTCGAGCGAGTCGTTCGGATACCTCTCGGTGCTGAAGGAGAGCTACCGCAGCAGCAGTTGACCGGCGGGCGCACCGCTGCATCTACTGGCGCTGGCCCTGCTCGGTGAAGAAGCTGCCCGTCTCGCCGCCCGAGAAGAAGCGGGACGTGACAGTCTTCTTGCGCGTGTAGAACTCGACCGCGTCCGATCCATGCGCGTGCAGGTCGCCGAAGAAGCTGCCCTTCCAGCCCGAGAATGGGAAGAACGCGACCGGCGCCGCGACGCCGACGTTGACCCCGATCATGCCCACCTCGACATCGTGCCGGTAGCGCCGCACCGCGGCTCCCGACTCGGTGAAGATCGAGGTGCCGTTGCCGTAGCGGCCGGCGTTGACGATCTCGATCGCCTCGTCCAGCGAGTCGGCATGGATCACCGACAGCACGGGGCCGAACACCTCCTCCTGGGCGATCTCCATGTCGGCCGTGACCCCGTCCAGGATCGTCGGCCCGACGAAGGCGCCGTCCGCGTGGGCGGCCGGCCGGCGGCCGTCCACCAGCAGCTCGGCGCCGCCCTCGACGCCCTTCTCTATCCAGTCCACGATGCGGTCGCGGGCATCGCATGAGATCACCGGCCCCACGTCGGTCGACGCGTCCAATCCGTCGCCGACGGTGAGCGCCTGCGTCCTCGGCACCAGCTCGTCCAGCAGCGGTCGCGTGGCATCGCCGACCGCGATCACCACCGAGCCCGCCATGCAGCGCTGGCCGGCGGCGCCGAACGCGCTGCCGATGATGTTGTTCACCGTCTTGTCGATCACGGCGTCGGGCATCACGACCATGAAGTTCTTGGCGCCGCCCAGCGCCTGCACCCGCTTGCCGCCGTCGGCGGCGCGCTGGTAGACGTACTTCGCGACCTTGGCCGAGCCGACGAACGAGACGGCGTCGATCCCGGGATGGTCGAGGATGCCATTGACGACGTCGTGGGCGCCGTTGACCAGGTTGAGCACGCCATCGGGCAGCCCGCCGTGCTCGTGGATCAGGTTGAACACGAGCTCCTGCGTCAGCGGCACCTGCTCGGACGGCTTGAGGATGAACGTGTTGCCGCAGGCGATCGCGAACGGCAGGAACCAGAACGGCACCATGGCGGGGAAGTTGAACGGCGCGATCGCCGCGCAGACGCCGACGGGCTGGCGGAACGTCTCGCAATCGACGGCGGTGGCGACGTTCTCGAGCACGCGGCCCTGCATCGTCTGGGGCACGGCGGAGGCCGCCTCCACCATCTCGATGGCACGGCCGACCTCGGCCCGCGCATCGGGAAAGGTCTTGCCCATCTCGCGCGTGATCGAGCGAGCGACCTCATCCTGGTGCGCCTCCAGCACCTGCCGGAACCCGAACAGCCAGCGGGCGCGATCGATGGTCGAGCGGCTGCGCCAGGCCGGGAAGGCCGCCCGGGCGGCGGCGACCGCGGCATCGACGTCGGCGGCGCCCGAGAGCGGCACCCGCGCCAGCAGCTCGCCGGTGGCCGGGTTGGTGACGTCAAGCTGCTCGCCGCCGGTGCTCGGCACCCACCGGCCGCCGATGTAGTTGCCCAGCAGGCGCGTCTCGGTCTCGGTCGTCGACATCCTCATCACTCCTCAGGTTTAGAACTCAATGATGACCGCTGCCACGGCCGCGCGCCAACCGGTACCGCGCTTCTAGACTTCATTCCATGACCAATCTGATCGACTCCGGCTGGGCGGCCTGGCTGCCGTTCGAGCTGATGCAGGCGCTGGAGGCGCGGAGCGGCAACTCGGCCGCCCGGCGCGATCTGCGAAAGCGACTCCAGGCGGGCCCATCGGCGGCCGACCGCGAGCGATGGGATCGCTTTCAGCTCGTCTGCCCCTCGCGCGTCGACCTGCCGGGCAGCGCCGAGGGCCTGACCGAGCAGGCGGCGGTCGAGCTGCTCGACCAGCTGGGGCTGCTGGACGGCGCGCCCGAGCCGGTGGAGTTGGTGCTGACGCTCGACAACGACGAACTGCGCGAGCTGGAGCGGATCCGCTCGGCGCGCGACCTGGGCGACATCGCCGCGCCGGTGACAGACATGCCCTCGCTCGACGCCCGCTTCGGAGGCGGCAAGGTGGGACGCAACGATCCCTGCCCCTGCGGCTCGGGCCAGAAGTTCAAGCGCTGCCACGGCCGCTGATGCCCGCGAGCATGCTGCGCACCGAGCGCCTGGTGCTCCGCCGCTGGCGGCCGGAGGATCGTGAGCCGTTCGCGGCGATGAACGCCGACCCGCGTGTGATGGAGTTCTTTCCGGCACCACAGACCCGCGAGCAGAGCGATGGCTTCGCCGACCGGATCGAGGCCCACTTCGCCGAGCGCGGCTATGCACCGTGGGCGGTCGAGATACCCGGCGAGGCGCCGTTCATCGGCTTCGTGGGCCTGCTGACGCCGCAGTTCGAGGCCCACTTCACGCCCGCGGTCGAGGTGGGATGGCGGCTCGCGGCGCAGCACTGGGGCCGGGGCTACGCCACCGAGGCCGCGCGAGCCGCGGTTCGCCAAGGGTTCGACGAGCTGGGGCTGGCCGAGATCGTCTCGTTCACGACCGAGACGAACCTGCCCTCACGCCGGGTGATGGAGCGGATCGGCATGACGCACGATCCGGCGGACGACTTCGACCATCCCAAGCTGCCGGGCCACCGCCTTGCGCGGCACGTGCTCTACCGTCTGCGCCCGCCGGTGGACTCGGGGGTCTGACCCGAACCGGGTCAGACCCCCGGTCAGATCAGGCGCAGGTGTTGTCGGTGGGGTCGCGGACGCAGATGCGACCGATCACGAACCGGGTCGGGTCGACCTCGTTGTCCTTGTCGACCGACCAGGCCACGATCCGGTACTTGTGATGGTGGTCGTAGATCGGGAACTGGAACGTCCAGTTGGTCGAGGTCGCACCGGGACTGGCGAGGGTCGCCAGTATCGAGGTGAACGTGGGCTGCCAGCAGCCCTCTTTAGCCGTGCTGGTGGCCGGCCCACAATTGTACTCGGCGTGCTCGATGTTGCGCACCGAGACATACACCTTCGCGATACCGGGATTCGCCCCGCCCGAGTCGACGGCCGTGCCGCTGACCTGGATGTAGTACGGCACGTTGTACAGGCCGGTGGCCGTGTTGAAAGGCGGATGGAAGATCTGCCGGAACACCGGGCTGGTGATGGAGGTATCGGGAGGACTGCCGTTCGCCGACACAAGCACCGAGTGGGTGTCCGGCGTGGGATCGTGCTGTCCGCCGCCGTCCACCGCGCTTGCCTGGATCAGGAACGGCCCGCCGTCGAGCGGCGCCGGGAAGCTGGTCGACCAGTTGGTGCTGGCGCCACCCGGATTGGCCAGGGAGGCCAGGTTCTCCTGGTAGGTCTTCGACCACTTCTGGAGGGACGAGTCCCACCAGGCGCCGCTGTTCTTGTTCTTGATCGCCACCAGCACCTTTGCGACGCTGGTGTTGTCGGTGGCCGAGCCGGTCACGCTGACCGTGCCGGTGTTGGACAGGGTCGCGCCGTCGGCCGGCGCGGCGATCGTGGTGGTGGGCTTCGGCCCGATCGCGCCGCCGAGTGCGAACGCGTACAGGAAGCCGTCCGAACTGGTGACGAAGACGTGGCCGTCGGCGAGGGCGGGCGAGCCGTAGATGAAGCCGCCGGTGGCGTACTGGAACAGCTTGGCTCCGTTCAGCCCGAAGCCGAACAGCTTGCCGCTCATGTCGCCCACGAACAGCACCCTGTTCCCAGGCGCGCCGGTGATCGCCGGTGACGAGATCACCTCTTGCGTGTTGACGCCGAAGTCCTGGGTCTTCCAGTTCTTCAGCCCCGTGATGGCGTTGATCGCGTACACGCCCGCGCCGTATCCGACGTAGATCACGCCGTTCAGGTAGGCGGCGGTCGACCGAGTGGCGCCGGGGACGGCCAGCACCGAGTCGGTGCGGATCGAGAACTGCCAGATCTTGATCCCGGTGCGCAGGTTGAGTGCGTACAGGATGCGATCCTTACCGGCCACGTAGACGACGCCATCAGCGAAGCCGTTGACTCCCGGCGCGGTGATCGTCGGGCCAGCTCCGACATCGTTGTCCTGAGCGAAGATCTGCGTCTGGAAGCGCCACACCCGCGCCCCGGTGAGGGCGTCGACGGCGTACACGGCGCAGTCGGGGCTGGAGCCGCCGAACACGATCAGGGCACGGCCGTTGACGTCGGTCGCGAACGCCGGCGGCGACCACGATCCGGCCAGGTTCGCGCCGCCGTAGTCACCTGTGATCGACTTCGTCCACTTCAGGGAGCAGTCGGTGGCCGCATTTGGATCGACGGCGTTGACGGCGAACTCGTCTCCGCCGTCATCGGCGCCCGTGATCCCGTTCTCACCGAAGTAGACGACCAGACCGCTGCCGTCGGGATCGACCACGGTCGGCGACGAGGAGATGTTGCCGGGCGTGGTGTAGGTGCAGATCGTGGTGCCGGTGGAGGCGTCGACCGCGTACATCTTGTGGTCGTTGGCGCCGAAGTAGACGACGTTGTTCACGATCGCAGGAGAGCTCTGGATCGAAGCCGCGAGCTGCAGCACCCACTGGCGGTCGCCGGTTGCCACATCGTAGGCGCTGATGGCGCCCATCTGGTTGGCCGCGTAGACCAAATCCTTGTTGAGCGAGGTGCTGTGCGCGACGACCGGGGAGGTGTAGCTGGAGGAGCCGGTATTGGCGGCCCAGTCGAGGCCTATCGTCGCGGCGTTGCTGCTGTTGAAGGTGCTGTCGGTGGAGACGCCGGTGTGGGTGGGGTCGTGATGGAACATCGTCCAGTCATCTGCCAGCGCGCCGCTGGCAGTCACGCTGGAGACCAGTGCGATCAGCGCCGCAACGCCAAGCAATGACCGCTTACGCCAGATACCTGCCTTGAACACACGAACCCCCTCATCGGCGGATGGGCTCCAAGCACCTGGCGATGGCCTGCTCTCCACCATCGGGTGCATCCGCTCGGCCCACCCGAGCATCAGTCCACCGAAGGTTCCGATCGGAACCCGTCACGCAACTCTACGAGCCTCCGGCCGGACAGTCAACCGTCGAGCCGAAGCAGCTCCTGCCCGCTCGTCACCTGGTCGCCCTCCGCCACCGACACCGACTCGACCGTGCCCGAGCGCCGGGCGACAATCTCGTTCTCCATCTTCATCGCCTCGACGATCACCAGCACCTGCCCCGGCGCGACCTCCCCGCCGGCCTCCACCGACACCGTCAGCACCGTTCCCTGCATCGGGCTGTGCACCACGTCCACCCCGCCGCCGCGGCGGGCCGAACGCTCGGCCAGCTGCGCGAGGCGTTGCCGGAGGCGGGTGCGACCGGGGTGTTCGGGCTCGAGCACGGTCACCTCGAAGCGCTTGCCATCCACCTCCGTGACCAGCGTCCTTGGCTCGGTCAGCGGCGCGGCGCCGTTCAGGCCCTCCGCCTCCGGCGGCTGCGGCTCGATCGAGCGCTGGTAGCCGCCGCCTTCCACGAACTCACGCATCGTGCCCCCGGCCGCGAACTCCGGGTGCTCCAGCACCGCGATGTGCAGCGGCACCAGCGACCGCACGCCCTCGATCTCGAACTCCGACAGCGCGCGCAGCATCCGGCGCCGCGCCAGCTCGCGATCGGCGTCCCAGACGATCAACTTGGCGATCATGGGGTCGTACAGATCGGAGATGACAGCGCCCTCGACTATCCCTGAGTCGACTCGCACCCCGGGGCCGGCCGGCTCCCGGTAGCGGGTCACCCGGCCCGGGGTGGGCACGAAGTCACGGGAGGCATCCTCGGCGTTGATGCGGCACTGGATGGAATGGCCGTTCAGCCGCACGTCATCCTGGCCGAACGAGAGCGGCTGCCCGGAGGCGATCCGCAGCTGCTCACGGACGAGGTCGATGCCGGTCACCATCTCGGTGACGGTGTGCTCCACCTGCAGCCGCGTGTTCATCTCCAGGAAGAAGTAGCTGCCGTCTGCGTCCAGCAGCCCCTCCACGGTGCCCGCGTTCACGTATCCGACCGCGCGCGCAGCGTCGACGCCGATCCGGCCGATCCGCTCGCGAAGCTCCTCGCTGACCGCGGTCGACGGCGTCTCCTCGATGATCTTCTGGTGCCGGCGCTGGATGCTGCAGTCGCGTTCGCCGAGATGCACGATGCTGCCGTGGGCATCGGCCAGCACCTGTATCTCGACGTGGCGGGGGTCGTCCAGGTAGCGCTCGAGAAACACCGTGTCGTCGGCGAAGTAGGCCCGTCCTTGCCGCCGGGCCGAGTCGTAGACGCGGCCCAGCTGCCCCTCGTCGCGCGCCA
>JAWVEC010000164.1:0-7435 GCA_033856975.1 Gaiellales bacterium | reverse complement strand
ACACCAGCCCGAGCAGTGCGATCTGGAGCGGCAGACGGCCGGCGCCGCGATCGAGAAACTGGGGCAGGAACGCGAAGAAGAACAGCGCCGTCTTGGGGTTGGTGACGTTGACCAGCACGCCCTGGCGAAAGATCCGCCCCAGCCGCACCTCGCGCGCGACCGGCGCCGTCGCGGGATCGTCGCTGCCGAGCAGCGCCCGCAGTCCGAGGTAGATCAGGTATGCCGCACCCAGCAGCTTGACGGTCGTGAACGCCAGCGAGGAGGAGACCAGGATCGCCGATAGGCCGAGCGCGGCTGCGGTCAGGTGCACCATCGTTCCCGTGTGCACGCCCAGCGTGGCGGCCAGCCCCGCCCGGCGCCCGTGCTCGACGCTCTGCGACACGATGTACAGCACGGCCGGTCCGGGGATCAGCAGCAGCACCAGCGCGGCGGCCGAGAATGCCAGCAGTGTGGTCGCATGCAGCATCGCGCGTGAGTCTATTCGCGGCACCGCACCGTTGTCCGTCCGACCGGCCACCTACCCTTGGAACATGATCACGGACCGCAAAGAGAACCTGGCGATGGCAATAGATCTCCGCCTCACCGACCTGTGGGGCGAGCTGTTCGAGCTCGAGCCCGAGAAGCTCGACACCGAGCTGCTGGGATGGTTCCTGCGCGCCGCGTACGGTCAGGGCTACACCGACGCTCTGCGCGAGTCGCAGCGCGGACAGCTGTGCCTCGACCTGGGGTACGCGGTTCCCGACACGGCCGCGTGACCAAGCCTGCTGCGGTGCGATAGACCGCGCTGGTACGCTGGCGTCGATGACTGCAAGGCCGCGCCTGGTGATTGCTCTGTCGGTGGCGTCTCTGCTGGCCGTCTTCCTGGTCTACCAGCTCGCCCACGGCTCGCAGCTGATCGTGACGGTGGCACAGCTTCGCGCCGGGCAGGACGGCGCTGCCAGCAAGACCGTGCAGCTGACCGGCACCGCCGTCAGCTGCGTCGGCACATCATGCTCCGGCGCCCAGGCGCCGTTCACAATGGTGCTGAAGGATGACGGCTCGCCGCAGACCGTCCCCGTCGCCTACGACAGCGGCTCGGTGCCGGATGCCTTTCGCGCGGGCCGCCACGTCATCGTCACCGGCCACATGGTCGGCGACCATTTCGTCGCGAACCCCGACTCGCTCGTGACCAAGTGCCCGAGCAAGTACTCGGGCGGCGGCGGGGGAGCCTGACCCTGGCCACCATCGGCAGTGCCGCACTGCTGCTGGTTCTGGCGCTGGCGCTGTATGCCACCGGGGCATCGGTCGTCGCCGGCCTGAACCGCGACCGGCGCCTGATGCGAAGCGCGGCGAACGCGGTGATGGGCGCCTTCGCCGCCACCCTGCTGGCGGTGCTGGCGCTGCTGGTGTCCCTGGTGCGCCACGACTTCTCGATCGCCGTTGTCGCTCAGCACACCAGCCGCGAGCTGCCCACGCCGTACCTCCTGACGGCGCTTTGGGCGAGCCAGCCCGGCTCGCTGCTCCTGTGGTTGACGGTGCTGACCGGCGCCTCCTCGCTGGTGATGTACCAGAACCGGCGCCGCAACCGCGAGCTGATGCCATGGGTGACCGCCGTGCTGGGCGGCACGATGGTGTTCTTCGCCACCATGGCGGCGCTCGTCTCGTCGCCCTTCGAGCACGTCTCGGGCGCGATCCCGGCCGACGGCACCGGCCTCGACCCATCGCTCCAGAACCCCTACATGATCGCCCACCCGCCCGCGCTCTACCTCGGCTACGTCTCGTTTGCGGTGCCGTTCGCGTTCGCGATGGCCGCGCTGATCACGGGCCGGGCGGACGCCCGCTGGATGGCCTCGGTGCGGCGCTGGACGCTGTTCGCGTGGGCCTCGCTGGGCGTGGGCATGCTGCTCGGTGCGCACTGGGCATACGTCGAGATCGGCTGGGGCGGGTACTGGGCCTGGGATCCGGTCGAAAACGCCGCCCTGATGCCGTGGCTGGCGGGCACCGCCTACCTGCACTCGGTGATGGTGCAGGAGAAGAAGGGCATGCTCAAGGTCTGGAACGTGGTGCTGGTGAGCGGCACGTTCGCGCTCTCGATCCTGGGCACGTTCCTGACCCGAAGCGGCGTCGTCAACTCGATCCATTCGTTCGTGCAGTCGCCGGTCGGCCCCGCCCTGCTCGGGTTCCTGGCGCTGGTGCTGGCGTTCTCGACCGCGATGCTGGTGTGGCGGCTGCCGCTGCTTCGCAGCGAGCACCGGCTCGAGTCGCTCGTCTCGCGTGAGGCGTCGTTCCTGTTCAACAACCTGCTCTTGCTGGCGTTCGCGTTCGCGATCCTGTGGGGCGTGATCTTCCCGGTGCTGAGCGAGTCGGTGCGGGGCATCCGCAGCACCGTGTCGGTGCCGTACTACAACTTCTTCCTGGTCGCCTTCGGCCTGCCCCTGCTGGCGCTGACCGGCATCGGCCCGCTGATCGCGTGGCGGCGGGCGACGCCCGGCAGCCTGTGGCGGATGTTCCGCTGGCCGGTGGTCTCCGCGCTGGCCGGCGCCGCGCTGCTGGGGCTGCTCGGCCTCGGCTCCAGCCCGGCGGGGCTGACCGCCTTCTCGCTGTGCATCTTCGTCTCGGTCACGATCGGGCTCGAGTTCGCCCGCGGCACGGCCGCCCGCCGTGCCATCGCCGGCGGCTCCTGGCCGCGCGCGCTGGTCGACCTGGTCAGCCGCAACCGGCGCCGCTACGGCGGCTACGTGGTGCACCTGGCGGTGGTGCTCCTGGTGGTCGGGATCGCCGCCTCCGGGGCGTACGGCAGCGTCAATGAGGCCACCCTCAAGCGTGGCCAGTCGATGGAGATCGGCGGCTACACGCTCACCTACCAGGGGCTGACACAGTCGCGGCAGGCCAACTCGACCGAGACGGCGGCCCGCCTGGCGGTGAGCCGCGACGGCAGCTCGCTGGGCACGCTGTCACCGGGCCAGCGCAGCTATCCGATCGAGGATCGAGTCACCAACGAGGTCGACATCCATACCAGCTTCACCCGTGGCGATGACCTGTACGCGATCCTGCAGGGCGTCTCCCGCGACTCGGTCACGATCAAGGCGCTGGTCAACCCGATGGTGAGCCTGATCTGGCTGGCCGGCATCGTCTTCCTGCTGGGCGCGGCGATCACGATCTGGCCCGATCCGCGCGAGGCACGGCAGCTCGCTCGCCGCTACGCGACCGCGCTGGCCAAAGAGGCGTGAGCACCGCGCTCGAGGCCGCCGCCGTGGCGGCCGTCGTGATCGCGGCCGTGCTGCTGGTGGCGTGGCCGTTCCTGACGCCGTACCGCGGGGAGCCCGAGCAGGTGCTGAGCGAGCGCGATCGCGAGCGGCTGAGGCTGCTCGAGCAGCGCGACACGGCCTACGCCGATCTGCGCGATCTCGAGCAGGACCACCGCACCAACAAGGTCAGCGACATCGACTACGAGAGCGAGCGGCGGCGGCTGCGAGCCCAGGCGGCGGCCGCGCTGCGGGCGCTCGATCAGCTAGAGTCGATCACCGAAGTGGCATCCCGAACCCCATCATCGGAGGACTGACAGTTGGGCTTGTGGCAGCGGTTCACCACGCTGTTCCGGGTCAAGGCGAGCTCGGTGATGGACAGAGCCGAGAATCCCGCCGAGACGCTGGACTACAGCTACCAGAGGCAGCTCGAGATGCTTCAGAAGGTGAAGCGCGGCGTCGCCGACGTGGTCACCGCCAAGAAACGCCTCCAGCTGCAGACGCAGAAGCTGGAGCAGAGCGTCGTCAAGCTGGACGGCCAGGCCCGCCAGGCGCTGGCCGGTGGGCGGGAGGATCTGGCGCGCACGGCGCTCGAGCGAAAGACGCTCGTGCAGGGCCAGCTGCGCGGGCTGGACGACCAGATCGCCCAGCTCGAGACGCAGCAACAGTCGCTGGTGTCGCAGGAGCGGGAGATGACGCGCAAGGTGGAGTCGTTCCGCACCCAGAAGGAGGTCATCAAGGCCCAGTACTCGGCCGCCGAGGCCCAGGTGCGGATCGGCGAGGCGACCACCGGGCTGTCGGACGAGATGTCCGATATCGGCGCCGCCACCCAGCGTGCCCACGACCGGATCGAGCAGATGCAGGCCCGCGCGGCCGCCGTCGAGGAGCTGGTCGCGAGCGGTGCGCTGGACGATCTCTCCGCTCCCGGTACGAGCGACCTCGATCGCCAGATCGCGGCCCTGTCGGCCGACACCCAGGTCGAGTCGGAGCTGGCGCAGATCCGCGCCGAGCTGGCCGCTCCCGCCGCACCTGCGCCGGAGCTGGGGGAGGCGCAGCCGGCCGAGCAGCCGGCGGCCGAGACGACCGAGGCCGAGCACAAGGACTGAAGTGAGCGTCAGTTCCCCGGGCGAACGTATGTTCGCTATACTGCCGTCATGCGGTGGCAGCGGGACGATCCTCAGCTCGAGTTTTTCCCTCCCGAGCAGCGCGATCTGCCCAGCGTCGAGTACATGGCGATCAACGCCCGGCGGATCATCAACACGCTGCCGGCGGGCTCAAGGATGCCGTTTCGGCACACGATCAACGCCTACCGCGGCTGCCGCCACGCCTGCACCTACTGCTTCGCGCGTCCCACCCACGAGTACCTCGGCCTGAACGCGGGAGAGGACTTCGAGCGCCGTATCGTGGTCAAGGTAAACGCGGTCGAGCGCCTCGAGCGCGAACTCGACGATCCCGCTTGGTGCCGGGAGTCGATCGCGATGGGCACCAACACCGATCCCTACCAGCCGGCCGAGGGTCACTACAAGCTCACGCGCGGGCTGATCGAGGTGCTTTCGAAGTACCGCAACCCATTCTCGATCCTGACCAAGTCATCGCTGATCCTGCGCGACATCGACCTGCTGGTCGAGGCGTCACGCCACACACGCGTCGATCTGGCGCTCTCGATCGGCACCGATGAGGATGCGGTCGCCCGCCTGACCGAGCCCGGCGCCGCGCCGCCCAGCCGCAGGCTGGAGGTCGTGTCACGGCTGGCCGAGGCGGGGCTGCGCCCGACCGTGCTGATGGCTCCGATCCTGCCCGGCATCAGCGACGGCGAGGCGCAGGTCCGGCGACTGGTGGACGCTTGCCTGGACGCCGGGGCGGGCCGCGTCACTCCCATCCTGCTGCACCTGCGGCCGGGCGTCCGCGACCACTACATGGGGTGGCTGGAGTCGGCACGGCCGGAACTGGTGCGGCTGCACGAGGACGCCTACCGGGCGGGGGCGTACGGCACGCGCGACGACCGCGAACGGCTGTCAGCGATCGTGCGCGACCAGATCAGCGTGCGAGCACGTGGATATCCGGCAGGTTGCGGAAGCGCTGGCGGTGATCGAATCCGTAGCCGACCAGAAAGTCATCCGGTGCCGTGAAGCCTATGTAACGCGGCTCGATCTCGACCAGCCGCCGGTAGGGCCGGTCGAGCAGCGTGCACACCTCGACCGATGCGGCGCCGCGGAAGCGCAAGGTCTTGAACAGATAGTTGAGCGTCAGCCCGGTGTCGACGATGTCCTCGACGATTAGGACGTCCGCCCCCCGCACGGGCCGGTCGATGTCCTTCAACAGCCGGATCCGCCCGCTCGATCCCGTGGAAGAGCCGCGGTAGGCCGAGATGGCGATGAACTCCAGCCGGTGGGGGATCGTCAGCTGGCGCGACAGATCTGCCAAAAACAGCGTCGATCCCTTCAGCACCGTGACGAGCACGAGGCTGCGGTGGTGATAATCGCCGCTGATCCGCCGGCCCAGCTCGACCACGCGGCCTCTGATCAGCTCGGCGGAGTAGACGATCTCGCCCGGTTCGGGCTGTGTCAGTTGATCGACCGCGGCGATCACGACGCTTCGCCGAGTTCGTACTTCTCGGCCAGCGCCTCGACGTCGCGCTTGTAGAACAGCTTGACCCGCACATCGGGCCGTAGCTCACGCAGCCGCCGCACCTTGCGGTTCTTCTTCGTCACCAGCGACTGCTTCATGGTCGTGATCTCGAGATACAGCTCCTGCTCGGGCAGATAGAAGTCGGGCGTAAATGCCTCCACCACGTTGCCGTCGGCATCCGTCTCCAGCGTGAATGTGTGCGGCTCGTACTCCCACGGAATGCCGTGGTAATCGAGGATCTGGGCGCACTCCAACTCCGCCTCGTTAGCGAAGGTCGGCGGCTTGTCGCCCCTGAAGGCGTTGAACCGTGGCTGTTCCTGCATCCCGCCACGAAAGTGTACTTCGCTCGGCGGACGGTGCGGTCTATGATCGCCCGGCGCATGGCCGACACGCGACCGTTCATCATCGCCCACCTGTCCGACCTGCATTGCGGATCGCCGTACTTCGTGGCCAACCTGCTGGAACGAGCGATCCTCGAGATCAACGAGATCGAGCCCGATGTCGTTGTCTGCTCGGGCGATCTGACCACGTTCGGCTACAAGCAGGAGTACGCCCAGGCCCGCAGCTACCTCGACCGGCTCGACTGCCCGGACGTGATCACGATCCCCGGCAACCACGACTCGCGCAACGTCGGCTACGTGCACTTCGAGGAGATGATCGGGCCGCGGTCGACGGTGCTCCAGAAGCAGGGCATCACGTTCGTGGCGGTCGACTCGTCCGAGCCCGATCTCGACCACGGCGTGGTCGGCCGCAGCCGCTATGCCTGGATCGAGGAGCAGTTCCAGCCTCCGGCCGAGTTCCGGGTGTTCATACTGCACCACCACCTGCTGCCGATCCCCGGCACCGGCCGCGAGCGAAACGTCGTCCACGACGCAGGCGACACGCTTGAGATCCTGCAGCGGGCGAAGGTCAACCTGGTGCTGTCGGGCCACAAGCACGTGCCATACGCCTGGCGGCTGGAGGACCTGTTTGTTGTCAACGCCGGCACCGTCTCGTCGATGCGTGTGCGTGGGCACACCCGGCCCTGCTACAACGTGGTCGAGATCGGCGCCGACATGGTCGATATCTACCGCCGTTACCCGTTCCATGGCCGCGAGACGATCATCCGCTTCTCGACCACCACGCTGGCCTACGAGAAACATCTGCCGCTGCACGGGAGCCGCTGATGCGGCCGCGCGTGCTGGCGCTGGTGGACGGCGAACACTATCCGCCGGTGGTGCGTGCGGCGCTCGAGCAGGCCGGCCGTGAGGCGGACGTGGTGGCGGCGCTGCTCTTGGGTGGCACCGAGAAGCTGGACGGCGACCCCGAGTTCGGCGTGCCGCTGGAGCGGGTCAGCGGCGATGCCGCCACGTCGATGTTGGCGGCCGCCGGCCGCCACGGTGCCGACCGCGTGCTCGACCTGTCCGACGAGCCGGTGCTGACCGAGGAGCGGAGGATGTGGCTGGCCGCGAACGCGCTGGCCGCCGGCCTGGTCTACGAGGGCGCCGACTTCGAGCTGCGCCCGCCCGCTCGCGAGCCGATGTCGCTGCCGGCGCTGGCGGTGGTCGGCACCGGCAAGCGTGTCGGCAAGACGGCGGTGTCCG
>JAWVEC010000163.1:0-13222 GCA_033856975.1 Gaiellales bacterium | reverse complement strand
CGGTGTGCCCTGCGTGGTGGCGGCCAACCGCTTCCCCGGAGACACCGACGACGAGGTGGCGCTGGTGCAGAAACTGGCGCTCGAGCACGGCGCCCACGCGGCGGTGCTGAACGAGGGCTTCTCGCGCGGCGGCGAGGGCGCGGCCGAGATGGCCGAGGCGGTCGCGGACGCGGCCGACCAGCCGAACTCGTTCGGCTTCGTCTACGACGATTCGGATCCGATCGACGTCAAGATCGAGAAGATCGCGACCCGCATCTACCGTGCCGATGGGGTCGATTTCTCGCCCGTCTCGCGGCAGCGGATCGAGCAGTTCACGCGCGACGGTCTCACCGGCCTCTCGATCTGCATGGCCAAGACGCACCTCTCGCTGTCGGCCGATCCGGCGCTGGCCAACGCGCCCACCGGCTACCGCATCCCCGTGCGGGACATCCGGCCCTACACCGGCGCCGGTTTCCTGACAGCCCTATGCGGTGACATCATGCAGATGCCCGGGCTGGGGAAGACGCCGGCCGGTTTCAACGTCGATATCGACAAGGATGGCAGAACTATCGGTCTCTTCTAATACCCCCAGCAACGATCCGTACCTGACCTCGACGGTCGCCGATCTGCTCGACGACCTGGCCGAGCGCACGCCGGCGCCCGGGGGAGGGGCGGCCTGCGCGCTGACCTGCGCGATGGGTGCAGCGCTGGTCGAGATGGCGACGTCGTTTGGATCGGCGCAGGGATTGGAGCTGGTGCGCGATCGGGCGCACGCGATCCGCGAGGAGGTGTCGGGGCTCGCGTTCGCCGACGGCCAGGCCTACGGCAGCGTGCTGGAGGCGCTGCGGATGGACGCCGGCGAACAGCGCGCGCAGTGCCTCGACGACGCGGTGGCGGGCGCGATCGGTGTGCCGATGCGGGTGCTCGAGCTGGCTGCCGAGGTCGCCATGCTGGCCGCGGACGTCGCCGAGACGGGCAACCGGAACCTGGAGGGTGACGCCCTGGCCGGCTCGCTGCTGGCCGAGGCCGCCGCCCGCAGCGCCGCCACGCTGGCGCAGCTGAACGCGAGCATGCTCTCCCGCCACGCGATCGCAGACGCCCACCTGGAGCGGCTACGGCCGGCGCTGGCGAAGGCGACGCGGGCGCGCGAGCGGGCCGTCAGCGCGTACGCGCACATTTAGTCAGAAGTGCCGGCGACTGCTCAGTTGGTGCCGCGTTGCGGGGAGCCTTCGGATTTGGGCGAGTGCTTGGCCAGCAGCCGAAACCGTCGCACGCGCTCCCGCTCCCGGCGGGCGGCGCCGAGCAGTTCCTCGTGCTCGTGCGGGGTGTAGGTCGCGGCACTGTCGCGCACGACCGTGCTTGAAGAATGCATCTCGATCCGTCCTCTCGAATCGCTGCGCTGTGCAGGGTGGAGGAGCATACATCGCAAAGACGCCGCTGTGGCAGAACGACGCAGGCGTCGATGCGCCGCCGCGGCTGAGGCGCACGCCGCGGTCAAGAATGCGCGTCGCATAGCTGGCGTGATCGTACCGACGCTCGCCGTCACCATGTGGATGATTTCCGGCCGGTGTGGCGGCCCTCAAGAACTACTCGCCGAGTTCCAGATCGGCGAGCACTTCATCGATCGCGTGCCGAGAGCCCGCGACGATCTGTGGGTTGGTGTCGAGGTAGTAGGGCAGTGCGATCAGTGCGACCGACAGCGCCCATCCGCGAGCCCGCGCCCAGGTCGCATCGTCGGCCTCGACTGCCGCGCGGAAAGCGTCCCTGCCCGCGCCCCGAAACAGCGTCCACGCGATCATCAGGTCACAGGCGGGATCGCCCACGCCCAGGCAGCCGAAGTCGATCACCGCGCTCAGCTCGCCACCGTCGAGGAGGAGGTTGCCCGGCTGGATGTCACCATGGATCCAGACCGGCGGGCGGTCGTGGGCAGGCGCGTGCAGTGCGGTGTCCCAGGCAGCGGTCACGGCGTCCGTGTCGAGCATGCCGGCCAGGCTCGCGATTGCGGTCCGTGTCTCTGCGTCTCTCGTCGCCAGCGGCACGCCCCGCAAGGAGTTGTGTTCGCCGGGCGCGGGTCCTGCGGTGGCATCGATCCGCCGCAGGGCGGCGACGAACCGCGCCAGCTCGGCCGCCGCCCGGCCGGTATCGGCGATCCGGGCG
Organism: Gaiellales bacterium; assembly: GCA_033856975.1. Lineage (GTDB taxonomy): Bacteria > Actinomycetota > Thermoleophilia > Gaiellales > JAICJC01 > JAICYJ01. The sequence continues at coordinate 11,086 of JAWVEC010000163.1, read as the reverse complement.
GTGATCGCGTTCTCGCCCTCCAGCCAGCGGCAGACCGACCACTGCCAGGGATAGCCTCCGGCGGGCGCTCCCTTGGCGAGCGGCACGGGGATGGCGAGCGGTAGCAGCGGGGCGAGCGTGGGCAGCCATCGCTGCTCCTTCTCCACCTGCCCCGCCGCCCAGGCGATGCGCGGCATGCGCACGGCCAGCTCGTCGCCGAGCCGGTACACGGCGTTGTCCGTTCCCGCGGAGACCACCGGCTCGATCGCCAGGCCGGCCCACTGGGGGAACTGCGCCGCCAGCAGCCGGCCGACCAGGGCGGCGTCGGTCTCAACCTCGTCAGCGTGCATCTTGCCGGCCGACACGAGCATCTCCTTCAGCTGTCGCGGGCTGCTTCGACCTGCCAAACTCCGGCCCAGTATTCCTGAGCCGAGAAGGAGAGACGAGATGGCGCACGTAGGCAAGGTGGGCAGGGTCATGGTTCCCGTCGCCGACCAGGACGCGGCGATCGCGTTCTACACCGACACGCTCGACTTCGAGCTGACCTCCGACGTCCCGTTCGGCGACGGTGATCGCTGGGTCGAGGTGACGCCGCCCGCAGGTGGCACCGCGCTCGCGCTGGTGCCGCCCACCGACCACTATCCCGCCGGCCGGATAACGGGCATCGCCCTCACCACCAGCGACGCCCGCGCCGCTCACGACGGCCTGAAGGAAAAAGGGGTCGACGTCGACGACGAGCTGATGGGCGGCGACGGCACGGTGCCGGCGCTGTTCTTCCTCCGCGACCAGGATGCGAACCAGCTGATGATCGTCGAGAGCGAGTGATCTCTCGCCAGGCCGAGGGGCAGGTCAGCGTACGACGGCGATCGCGTCGAGCGCGATCGCGGGATGCCCCGGCGTGCCCAGCACCCGCACGGTGATGGTGTGTGACCCACCGGTCGGCCAGTCGTGGGCGAACACCACAATGCGGCTGGAGAGCCGTGTGCGATGCAGATCGACCGTCGCCACCGCTACGCCGTCCAAGCGGATCTGGGCCCGCCCGTACCGTGCGCCCGTTGGCGCGATCACGGACACCGCCCGGCCGGTGAAGGAAAACCTTGCGGTCGCTCCGCGGCTGGTGGCGACGTGCAGGCCACCGCCGTAGGCGCCGGATGACGGACGTGGGGTCCATCCGGCTGAGTACCGAATCAGGCCCGATCCGTCCTGCGCCGCATGCACCATGAACGGTCGCGCGCTGGTCCAGCTACCGGCCAAGCCGTGGCAGTCCTGCGCCCGTACTCGGAAGCGGCGCTCCGACCAGCCCGCCGCAAGTGCCAGTCCTGCGCTGCGCGCGTTTGCTGACGGCAAGGGGACGCGAGCCCAGGCGCCGTTCGCGTATCGCTGGAGCTGTGTGCTGCAGACCGGGTAGGTGCCGTGATGCGCCGTCCAGCGAAGCCGCAGCGGAAGCAACCCATCGCTCACCTGGCCCGGCAGAAACGCGACGTCGGTGGGCGTGTCGATCCATGCCGGAATGGGCGGCGAGGTCGTGAATGTGACGTCGTCGGGCCGTTCCTGAGCCCAGCCGAAGCCGAGACCCGCGGCCGCGACGAGATGCACGTGGTAGGTGGTGCCGGGTGTGAGACCGGTGATCGTGTCTGACACCGGCTGCTCCGGCGAGATGCCTTCCGGCGACACCAGCTGGACATCCTGCTGCTGGCCATACGACGCGGTGGCGCCCCACTCGAAGTGGTAGAAGGCGGTCGCTCCGGCCGGCACCTCGCCCAGGACGCCGGTGAGCGTGGCGCTCGTCGGGGTGATGTCGTTGACGGCCGTGGTTCCGCCTGCCCAGTAGGGAGTCAGTCCGGAGGGCACGGCCGGGGTGAACTCGAGTTGCCAGATCCCGCCCATGTCCGCGCCGCCCAGAACCCGATCTGGATCCGCCGGATCGACGCTGACGGTGTCGAACGTCATCGGCCCGCCCAGGTCGGGCTGTGAGACCTGCCACGTCTCTCCGCCGTCGCCGCTCTTCGCCATCCCAGAGCTGGATGCTGCGTACACGGCTGCGGATGTGACGGCAAGCGCGTGGATGTGCACGAGGCCGGTCGGGATCGTCGTCCAGGTCTGGCCAGAGTCATCGCTGCGGCTGAGGCTGTCGCCGAGGGTGGTGGCGGCATAGACGGTCGCGGGGGTGGACGGGTCGACCGCGATCACCGCCCGGCTTGGACCGGACGGGGCCGACCATGTGTCGCCCCCGTCGCTGCTGTGGGAGACGCCGCTCATGCCTCCTGCGTAGACGGTCTGCGGATCCTGTGGGTCGGCCACGACCGACTCCGTCCAGCCGTCGTTCAGCACAGGCATCCATGTCGCCCCCCCATCGGTGCTCCGGTTGACCGAGCCGGCAACAGCGCCTGGGAGCGCCGCGGTCGCAAACAACGTCCCGGACGAGTTGATGGCGACGTCGGTGATCTCAGGCGTCCAGCCACCCAGGCTTGGGTCGGCGAGGCCGTTGTTGATGGTCGTCCAGGTGAGGCCACCGTCGCTGGTCTTTCGCATCCCGCCCAGGAAGCAGGCGGCATATGCGGTGTCCGCGTCGAGTGGGTCGACGGCCAGCCCGTTGAACCCGAGGCAATCGGGCGAACGTTGGCCCTGTGCGCTCCACGTCGCACCGCCGTCGCCGCTTCGGTAGATGTAGAACGTCCGCTCGGCTGCCCAGATCACCGAGTGGTCGGAGGGCGAGACCACGATCGAGGCGACCCCTCCCAGCGACAGCTCGTTGACGAGTCGCCACCGATTGAGTGAGGCGCTCGCCGGCGCGACCCACACCAGGGATGCCGCTGTCAGCAGGAGCAGTGCCTGAAGGGGTCGTCGCATGGCTCTATCGTCGGGGTGATCGGGCGCACGGCCCATCACCCGAAAGGGCGTCCTGCCCTACCCGCGGCGCGACCGTTACAGCCTCACATCCGCTTCTTGAACCACCCGACCACCCGTTCCATCCGATCCACGCGCCTGTCCGGCCTGGCGCTGGACGCCATCGCGTGCTCGCTCTCGGGGTACAGCACGTACTCCACCTCGCGGCCCAGCATCCGAAGCGCGATGAACAGCTGCTCGTTGTCGGCCGGCGGGCAGCGCAGGTCGCTCTCGCCCTGGAGGATCATCAGCGGCGTGTGGATGTTCGCCACGTTCTTGAGCGGCGACTGGCGCCACAGCGTCTTCACGCCCTCCGGTGACAGAGAGTCGCCCAGACCCTCCTGCACGTTATAGATGTAGCCGACGTCGCAGTGCGCGTACGCGGAGACCTGGTTGGTGACGCCGTTTGAGGACACGGCGGCGGCGAACCGGTCGCTGGTTCCCACCAGCCAGTTGACCATGAAGCCGCCGTAGCTGTTGCCGTAGCAGCCCAGCCGCTTGGGATCGGACATGCCCGCCTTGACCATGTGGTCGAGCACGGCGTGGCAGTCGGCCGCGTCGGCACCGCCCCAATCGCCGTTCAGGGCCGCGATCCACTCGGCGCCGCTGTCGTTGGATCCCCGAATATTGGGCCGCACCACCCGGTAGCCGGCGCCGACCAGCATGTGGTCGGTGGGGTCGGCGCAGTGCGGCCACGCCCAGGTGGGACCGCCGTGCACGTGCAGGATGGTCGGCATCGCGCGCTTCGCCGTTCCCGGCGGCGAGAGCACAAACGCGCGGATCGGCCCGGCCGGGCCCTTGACCACGATCTCCTCGAGCACCGCCCGGGCGCGGCCCGCAAGCCACGAGTCACCGACCGCGGTCAGCCGCCGCGGCGCCGCGTCCGGCTCGAGCGCGTACACGTCGGGTCCGTCGTACTCGTTCAGCGTCATCAGGGCGGCGACCCGCTCTCCAGCCCCCGCCAGCGCGGACACGCACGGGTTCAGCGCCGGGTCGACCAGCGGCTCGAGCCCGTCGTCGGTCAGCCGATGAGCGGGCTCGCGACCGGCGTCGGGGATCACCGTCAGCCGCTCGTCGTTGGTCTCGGCCTGGCCGGCGAAGCGGTCGAGGTCGGCGGTCAGGCAGGTGCCGCTGCCGTTCGCGGCCACCTTCCAGAGCCGCCAGGGATCCTGGGACATCGGGTTGCGATGGTCGAGCGCCACGCAGATCAGGCTGCCGTCGGAATCGAACGAGAACCGGCCCACCTCTCCGGGCAGCTTCGAGCGCTGGCGCACCCGCCCGGACGTCGTCTCGACGACGTGCACCTGCGGGTCGCGGTCGATGTCGGAGTCGGCGCCGCGGTCGGCCAGGAAGCCGATCGACCTGCCGCCCGGGTGCGGACGCAGGTGTGACGCCGACCACGCCCCCTTCGTCAGCCGGCGGGCGCGCCCGGACAGCGGCACCAGGTGCACGTGGCGGGGATGGTCGAGCATGCCCTCTTCGTCCATCCGCCAGTCCAGCCGCCGCAGCACGCGCACGGTGGCCGCTTCGTCCTTGCGCTCGCCGTGCAGCACGTGCGACTCGTCGTCCAGCGCGATCACCGCCACGGCGCGGCCGTCGGGCATCCACTCCGCCTCAGACACGCCGCGCGTGAAGGTGGTCAGGCGGGTCGCATCGCCGCCGTCCAGCGGCAACAGGTGCAGCTGCGTCACGTCCTTGTCGTCGCGGTTGGAGAGGAAGGCCAGCGAGCGGCCGTCCGGCGAGAAGCGCGGCCGGCTGTCCGACCAGGCGCCGTGGGTCAGCCGCCGCGGCCGGCCGCCGGCGAACGGCACCAGCCACAGGCTGGTGCGATCCTTGCCGTCGACCACCCGCCGTTCGCTGTAGGCGATCAGCGTTCCGTCGCGGGAGATGTCGATCGAGCCGATCAGCCGCTCGCGCAGCAGGTCGGCGGGTGATAGGCGAGATAGTCTTCGGTTCGGCATGGCGTGGAGTATCCCCGGTTGAGGCAGGACGTGACGCGGTGAGCGAGCTGGCGCAGTTCCTGGGACGCTATCCGCCCTTCTCCGGCGTGGCCGAAGACGAGCTCGAGCGGCTGGCCAAGGGCTCGCAGCAGCTCCACGTCGAGGCGGGCCGAAACGTGCTGGTGGAGGACGGCCCGGTATCGGCCGGCGTGTACATGGTGCGGCGTGGTGCCATCGAGCTGGTGCACGACGGCGAGGTGGTGGACGTGCTCGACGTCGGCCAGGCGTTCGGCCATCCCTCGATGCTGACCGGCCGCGCTCCGGCGTTCACCGTGCGTACCCGCGAGCCCAGCGAGCTGATCCTGGTGCCATCGCGGCTCGCCGCCGGCTACCTGTCGAGCGAGTTCGTGGCCGACACCCTGCGGGCGCGGATGGTGCGAACCGGCCAGGTCGTGCACGCGCAGGGCGACGTGCGCACCGCCCACCTGGGCGACCTCGTCCACCGGCCGGCGGCGATCTGCCGCCCCGACGACAGCGTCCGCGAGGCCGCTCGCCGGATGGCCGAGAAGGACGTGTCCTGCATCCTGGTCGAGATGGACGGCGGCTGGGGCGTGCTGACCGACTCCGACCTGCGTCGCAAGCTGGTGGCCGAAGGTCTGCCATACGACACCCCCGTCTCGGAGCTGATGGTGCGCCACGCGATGACGGTGCTGCCCGAGCGGCTGGCGATCGACGCCATGATCGACATGCTCGACCTGGGCATCCACCACCTGCCCGTGGTCGACGCCCGCGGCACGCCGCTCGGCATCGTCACCGCCACCGACCTGATGTACCTCGAGAGCCGCACGCCGTTCGCTGTGCGGCGTGCGATCAGCAAGGCGGAGACGCCGCAGCAGGTGATCGACGCCGCCTCGCACCTGCCGCAGACGATCGTCGCGCTGATCCGGGCCGGCGTCTCGGCGGTCGATGCCTGCCGCGTGCTGACGCTGGCCGGCGATACCGCCACCATCCGCCTGCTCGACCTCGCCATCCAGCGCAACGGCCCGCCGCCCTGCGCCTGGGCCTGGATGGCGCTCGGCAGCGTCGCCCGCCGCGAACAGACGCTGGCCTCAGACCAGGACAACGCGATGGCCTACGCCGACCCGGGCGGCCCCGAGGTAGATGCCTACTTCGCGACCGTCGCCGAGCAGATCAACGAGGGGCTCGAACGCTGCGGCTTTGGCCGCGACAGCTCCGACGTGCTGGCACGAAACCGGCAGTGGCGGATGAGCCGCGGCGAGTGGCAGCGGGTCTTGACCGACTGCCTCGAACGGCCCGACCACTCACACCTGGTGCGGGCGGCCGTCTCGTTCGACTTCCGCCACGTCGTGGGCGGCCTCGAGATCGTGCGGCCGCTGGTCACGATCGAGCGCAGCGCCCCCCAGCACGCCAACTTCATCACCCGCCTCGCGCGCACCGCCACCGACTTCACTCCGCCGCTCGGCCGGCGCGGCAAGTTCACCACCGACGACCTGGGCCTGATCGATCTCAAGAAGCGGGGCATCATCCCCATCGTCAACCTGACCCGCTTCCACAGCATCGCGGCCGGCATCACCGTCTCCTCGACGCTCGACCGGCTGGCGGCCAGCGAGGCCGCCGGCGCGCTGTCGGCGGAGGCCGTGTCCGAACTGCGTGAGGCGTTCGAGCTGGTGCTGCGGCTGCGGATCGAGCTGCAGGCGGGCCAGGTCGAGCGCGGCGAGCCGCCCGGCAACCAGCTCGATCCCGGCACCCTGCCGCCGCTCACGAGGGGACAGCTGGTGCAGGCCTTCCGGGCGGTCGCCGCCCAGCAGAAGCTGCTGTCGCGCTACGTGCCGCTCGGCCTGTAGGGCAACCGCCCTTTACAACCGTCCGCCCGGCGTGGTTGACTTCTCGCAACACGTGCCACCTGCGATCTGAAGGAGGCTGTATGTCGACGGTCGAATCCGGTTCCCCCGACTACGAGGGTGGGGGGCTGAGCCGCGAAACCAACTGGTGGGGCGCCTTCGTGATCGGCCTCGCCGGCACGATCCTGGTGACGGGAATCGCGCCGGTGATGGTGACGTCGCTGGGCGCGGCCGCCATCCCGGTGATCGTGCTCGTCACCATCACCGGCTACCTACTCTGCCTGCTGCTGGCGGAGCTGTCGGCGATGATGCCGGATCGCACCGGCGGCTCACCGTCCTACGCCTATCCGGCCTTCAAGGACCGCTGGCCACGGGCCGCCAAGCACATCAACGGCTTCACCGCGTGGGCCTACTGGCTGGGCTGGTTCCCGGTCGCGCCGCTCAACATGATCCTGGCTTCCTTCTACATCGTGGACAAGTTCGGCCTCTCGCAGAGCGGGTTCACGCCGATCCACACGCCGATCGCCTACTGGACGGTGATCATCTCGATCGTCGGCATCCTGCTCGTGTTCATCCCGGCCTGGTTCGGTATCCGGCTGGGCGCGATGTTCGCCACCGTGCTCGGGCTGCTCTCGATGATCCCGCTTACGCTGCTGGCCGTGCTGCCGCTGTTCAAGCCCTCGTCGCGCGACTTCGGCAACCTGTCCGGATTCCATCACCTGGACGGCTCGAGCTTCTTCTCGAGCATGCTCGGCCACAACTGGCTGGTGGTCTACATCGCCTTCGCCTTCCTGCTGACCTGGAACGTGATCGCGATGGAAGCGGCGGCCTGTTACATCGGTGAGTGCCGCGATCCGGAGCGGGACGCCAAGATCGCGATGAACCTCGAGGGGCTCTACGGCCTGTTCATCTACACCATGATCCCGATCAGCTTCGTGATCGTGTTCGGCGCCAAGAAGCTGCTCGACCCGACCTTCGTCGATCCAAAGACGATCTTCTCGAACTTCGCCACGGCGGTGTTCGGGTCGAGCGCCAGCTGGCTCGACTGGCTGATCTCGATCATGCTCGTGATCGCGCTCTCGCTGTCGGTGCTGAACGCGATCATGGGATCGGGTCGCGCCGTCTACCAGATGTCGATCGACGGCCAGTTCCCGCGCATCTTCTCGACCGTCAACAAGCACGGCGTGCCCGGGTTCTCGATGTCCTTCAACGTCGTCTGCTCGATCCTGCTGATCTTCACCGGCGGCGCGGTCGAGATCTACTCGCTGTCCAACGTCGGCTACACGGCGTCGTTCCTGCCCGTGCTGGTCGGCTACTACCTGCTGCGGAAGGACCGGCCGGACATGAAGCGACCGGTGCGCCTGCCCGAGTTCTTCAAGTACATCGCCCTGTTCTTGGCGGCGTTCTACTTCGTGATCTGGCTGTACGGCGGCATCGTGTACACGTCGCTGCCCAACGCCGCCCTGGGTGGAAACGATACGAAGATCTACTACTTCATCGGCTGGGCGATCCTGCTCGCCTACATCCCGTTCTACCTCTACCGGGTCAAGGTGGAGGATCCCAAGTACGCGGCCGGCGGCACCGACCAGATGTCGAGCGCCACGGCCGGCGATTGACCCGAGCGACGCGGGTGGGGGCGATGCTGCGAAAGCCATCGCCCCCACCCGATCCCTCGACGCTCGAGGTACGGCGGCTGATGGTCGCCTCCGAAGGGCGGCCGATCAACCATGACGTGATCGTGCAGGCGCTGGAGCTCGCGCGCCCGCTCAAGGCCTACGTGTTCGTGATCTCGATTGCGCGTGTCTGGGGCACCGCGCTGGGCTTTCCCAACCCGGGCCTGCAGCCGAACTCGCGCGAGTGGGCTGCGCAGAAGCAGATCGTGAAGGAGGCAGTGTCGGCGTTCGAGAAGGCCGGCCACGAGTCGAACGGCGTGGTGCTCGCCACCCGCCGCGCCGCCAAACGGATCACCGCCGAGGCCGAGGGCCGAAACATGGACGCGATCGTGATGGGAGCCGACCCCAAGCGCGGCCCGCTGGGCGACTTCATGTGGTCGCAGGAGCCCCACCGCGTGGTGCGGCGCGCATCCGCCGTGCCTGTCTACCTCGTGCTGCCCTCCGGGTAGTAGACTCGGCCGGCCGATATGCGCGTCCTACTCGTCGGATCCGGAGGTCGCGAGCACGCGCTCGCGTGGGGCCTCGCTCGTTCGCCCGGCCTGGGCGAGCTGCACGCCGCGCCCGGCAACCCGGGCATGGCCGAGATCGCGACCTGCCACGCGGTGGCGACCGACGATCTGGTTGGGCTCGCCCTGCTTGCCGATACGATCGCCGCCGACCTGGTCGTTATCGGCCCCGAGGGGCCTCTGGTGGCGGGGCTGGCCGACCTGGTGGCGGAGGCTGGCATCGCCGTGTTCGGCCCGTCGGCGGCCGCCGCCCGGCTGGAGGGCTCGAAGGCGTTCGCGAAGGAGGTGATGGCCGCGGCCGGCGTGCCCACCGCCGCGTTCTCGGTCTGCGACACGGTCGCGGCCGCCCAGCTCGCAATCGCCGAGCTGGACGGCGACGTGGTGATCAAGGCGGACGGCCTGGCCGCCGGCAAGGGCGTGTTCGTGTGCGGCTCGGTGGCCGAGGCCGAGGATGCCGTGCGCGCCTGCCTGGTCGATCTCCGCTTCGGTGGCGCCGGCAGCCGGGTGCTGATCGAACAGCGGCTGCACGGGGCCGAGGTCTCGGTGCTGGCGCTGTGCGCCGGCGATGCAGTGCTGCCGCTGGCGCCGGCCCGCGACTACAAGCGGGCACTGGCCGGTGACCTCGGCCCCAACACGGGCGGGATGGGCTGTATCTCGCCGGTGCCCGGGCTGGACGCCTCACAGGTGGACGAGATCCTCGAGACGGTGCACCGCCCGGTGATCGCCGAGCTCGGCCGCCGCGGCGTCGAGTTTCGCGGCTGCCTGTACGCCGGCCTGATGATGACCGAGGACGGGCCGCGGGTGCTCGAGTTCAACACCCGCTGGGGCGATCCCGAGACGCAGGTGATCGCGCCGCGCCTGGACGGCGACCTGCTCGACGCCCTGTCGCGGGTGGCCAGGGGTGAGCTGGAGGGGGCGACGCTGGCGGCCTCCGACGATGCCTGCGTGACGGTGGTGCTGGCGGCCGCCGGCTATCCGGATGCGCCCAGGCGGGGGGCCGTGATCACCGGCGTCGAACGGGCCGGACAGCACGACGGCGTGACCGTGTTCCATGCCGGCACCGAGAGCGACGCTGGCCGGCTGCTGGTTGCGGGCGGCCGCGTGCTGAACGTCACCGCCACCGGCTGCGACCTCGACGAGGCGCGCCGTCGCGCCTACGACGCGGCGGCCGAGATCGAGTTCGACGGCATGCAGATCCGGGCAGATATCGGCGAGGTGGCGCGTGTCTGAGCCGGCGCCCCTGCCGCAAGTGCATCCCGTCTGGGAGGAGCTGGGCTCCGATGGGCCGCAGGTCGGCATCGTGATGGCGTCCGAGAGCGATCGCGAGATCATGAACGACGCCGTCAACGAGCTGCTGGAGCTGGGGATCAGCTTCGAGCTGCGGGTGCTCTCGGCGCATCGCGATCCGCGTGAGGTGGCCGAGTACGCCTCCACCGCGGCTCTGCGGGGGCTGCGCGTGATCATCGCCGCTGCGGGCGGTGCGGCCGCCCTGCCGGGCGTGATCGCGGCCTACACCGAGCTGCCCGTGATCGGCGTTCCGATCAAGCGCGAGGAGCTGGGCGGCCTCGACTCGCTGCTCTCGATCGTGCAGATGCCGCCCGGCGTGCCGGTCGCCTGCATGGCCGTGAACGGCGCTCGCAACGCCGCCATCTACGCATCCAAGATCCTCTCCCAGGGCGGGCCCCCGCCGGCGGAGCTGTAGGCGGCGGTCGGGATGGACCAGCGCCTCAGCCTGGTCACGCTGGGAGTCGCCGACCTCGCCCGCGCCCGCGCGTTCTACGAGGCGCTCGGCTGGCGCAGCAACACGTCGCCGGACGAGGGCGTGGTGTTCTTCCAGACCGGTGGATCGGTGATGGCGCTGTGGGGCCGCGCCGAGCTGGCGGAGGACAGCGTGGTCAAGGACACGGGCGGATTCGGCGGCATCGGGCTGGCCCACAACGTGCGGTCGCCGGCCGAGGTCGACGCCGTGATCGAGCAGGCACGCAAGGCGGGCGCCCACATCGCCCGCGAGCCGGCGCCGACGTTCTGGGGCGGCTACTCAGGAGCGTTCCACGACCTCGACGGCCACGTCTGGGAGATCGCCCACAACCCGCACTGGGCGCTGGCAGACGACGGCTCGATCACATTGGGCGACTGACGGCGCGGCGCGATGGTGCCCGGCACCGGGGTCACCGCGCGGCCAAGCCGCCGCCGGAAGGCCGGCACCGACGTTCGAGCCGCGACCGGGCGGTTTGTTGCCG
>JAWVEC010000162.1:0-3930 GCA_033856975.1 Gaiellales bacterium | reverse complement strand
AGCTTCGACTGCCAGGCATCGAGCGAGAGATGGCAGAGCGGGCAGGGCGTGACCATCGCGTCCGCGCCGGCCTCCATCGCCTGCTCGATCGGCTGGATCAGCTCGCCGAGCGCGGTCTCCTCGCGCGCCTGGATGATCGGGAAGCCGCAGCACTTGATCTTCGCCGGGTAGTCGATCGCCACGCCGCCGCAGGCCTCGATGATCGCCTCGAGGCTCCACGGGCGATCCGGGTCCTCGAAGCCCATGATCTTCGACGGGCGCAGGATCTGGCAGCCGTAGAACGGGGCGATCCTGAGGCCTTTCAGCCCCTTGTGCGCCGCCTTCTGCAGCCGCGGGAATCCTTCGTCCCCCGCCAGCTCCCAGAGGAGGTGCCGCACGTCGACGTCGCTGTCGTATGCGGGGACACCCACCGCCACGAGGTTGCCGTTCACACGCGCGCGGAGCTCGGGGTCGCCCATCAGCTGGAAGTTCGCCTGCCGGAGGTTGAGCGTGCAGACGTTGCAGATCGTCATCAGCGTGTCCTGGCCGAGCTGCTCCGCCTGGCCGAGGATGCGAGCGTTCAGGTGCAGGTAGTACTCCGGCCGCGCCTCGTGCACGTCGCCGGCTCCGCAGCAGGTGAAGCCGGGGATGTCGACCAGCTCGAAGCCGAGCTTGCCGGCGATCGCCCGCGTCGAGGCGTCGAGCTCCTTCTGCGACAGGCTGGCAAGACAGCCGGGGTAGTAGGCGTAGCTGCTCTTCACGGGGTTCCTTTACTCGTCGGGTGGACGCGCGGGGCCGGCTTTCGCCGCCGCACGCGCCTCCTTCTCCTGCGTCTCGATCAGCGTGTGCAGCTTTCGCACCTCGTCGAGCTTCTTGGCCTTGTGCGGCTTGAGCGGGTTGGGCACCTTGCCGACCCGCACCAGCTGGAGCGCGAACGGGATGTCCTTGATCGCGTTCACGGCGCCCACCGTCTCGGGCACCAGGTTGGTCTCGAGCAGGTAGCCGGTCTGGTGGGTGGACTTGACGAACACCTTGGCGTGGCGGGCACCCTTGTCGGAGTGCATGCCCTCCTGGTAGATCGCGGCTCCCACCTTGGCGATCGCGTCCCGCGGATCGACCCCCTTGGGGCAGCGCTCCTGGCAGAAGTAGCAGCGGGTGCAGTCCCACACGCCGTGCGGGCCGTTGTACAGCTCGAGCCGCTGCTTGCCGCCACGGTCGCGGACGTCGCCGACGAAGCGGGCCGCCTTGGCCAGCGCGGCCGGGCCGAGGAAGTCGGGATCGGCCTCCATCGATTGGCACTCAGAGACGCAGCAGCCGCACTGGATGCACAGCGCCTCCTTCATGATCCGGTCGAGCTCGGCCTGCTGGACGCGCCACTCCTTGACCGGGACATCGCCGTCGCCCTGGTCGAGGTACGGCTTGACGGCGCGGAACTTCTCCCAGAACGGATCCATGTCCACGACCAGGTCCTTGATCACGGGAAGGTTTCCCATCGGCGAGATGGTGGCGGTGTGCCCGGCCTCGACCAGCGGCTTCATCGGCGTCTTGCAGGCCAGCACCGCGGCGCCGTCCATGCGCATGCCGCACGAGCCGCAGACCGCCATCCGGCACGACTTGCGGAAGGTGAGCGAGCCGTCCACCTCGTCCTTGATCACGTCAAGCACGTCAAGCAGGGTGGCCGTCTCGACCACGTCGACGGTATGGCTCTCGAGCCGCCGCTGGTCGGTGGCGGGGTTGTATCGCTCGATCTTGAGGGTGACTTCCACTCGTCGCTCCTGGGTTCTCGTTCTAGTACGTGCGTACCGTGGGCTCGTGCTCGGTGATGGTGACCGGCCGGTAGTCGAGCCGCACCTGGCCGTCGTCGTAGTGGGCAAGCGTATGCCGCAACCAGTTCTCGTCGTCGCGCTCCGGGTGGTCGACGCGGCTGTGAGCGCCCCGGCTCTCGGTGCGCGCGATCGCTCCGGTGACCAGGCAGTCGGCCATCTCGAGCATCGCGCCCAGCTCGATCGCCTGGATCAGGTCGGTGTTGAACGAGCGGCCCTTGTCGTGCACCAGCAGGCCCTTGTCGTAGCGCTCGCGCAGCTCGGTGACGGTGGCCTTGCACTGGTCGAGCTTCTCGGCGGTGCGGAAGATGCCGGCGTTGTCGTACATGGCATCGGCGAGCTCGCTTCGCAGCACGTGTGGCCGCTCGCCGTCGGACGCGTCCAGCATCCGCTGCAGCGCCCGCTCGGTGACGCGCACGGCGGACGGCGAGAACACGCCGCCGCTGCCGTTGGCGCGCACGTCCTGGGCGGCCGCCGCACCGGAGCGGCGGCCGAACACGACCGTCTCCAGCAGCGAGTTGCCGCCCAGCCGGTTGGCGCCGTGCACCGAGACACAGGCGCACTCGCCGGCGGCGTACAGGCCGGGCATCGCAGTGCGGCCCCAGACGTCCGTGTCGATGCCGCCCATGTGGTAATGCGAGCCCGGCCGGACAGGGATCGGCTCTTCGATCGGATCGACCCCGGCGTAGTCCATGGCCAGCTCGCGCGAGCCCGGAAGCCGCTCGTTGATGCGCTTGGCTCCGAGGTGGGTGAGGTCGAGCAGCACGCAGCCGTCCACCCCCCGGCCGGCGTCGATCTCGGTCTGCTCGGAGCGGGAGACGACGTCGCGTGATGCCAGCTCGCCGGCATTGGGCGCGTAGTTGAACATGAACCGCTCGCCCTCGGAGTTGCGCAGATAGGCACCCTCGCCACGGGCGCCTTCGGTGATCAGCACGCCGTTTGATTTGAGCGTCGTCGGGTGGAACTGCATGAACTCCATGTCCTTCAGCGGCACGCCCGCCCGCCATGCCATCGACATGCCGTCGCCCGTGCAGGCGTACGCATTGGTGGTGCCCCGATACATGCGGCCCAGCCCGCCGGTGGCCATGATCACGGCCCGCGCCTCGACGCCCTGCACGCCGCCGCGCACGAGATCCCATGCGGTCAGCCCGACACAGCGCTCGCCGTCGGTCACCAGGTCGAGCGCGAACCACTCCTCATAGACGGTGACGCCGGCCTTGACCAGCTGTTCGTACAGCACGTGCAGCAGCACGTGGCCGGTGATGTCGGCCGCGTAGCAGGTGCGGGGCGCCCCACCGGCGCCGAACGGGCGCTGGGCGATGCGCCCATCGTCGGTGCGCGAGAAGATCGCACCCATGTGCTCGAGCTCGTAGATATCGCCCGGGCCCTCGGCGCACATGACCGCGATCGCGTCCTGATCGCCGAGGTAGTCGGAGCCCTTGACGGTGAAGAAGGTGTGCTTCTCGGGGCTGTCCTCGCCGGCGTTGCCGAGCGCCGCGTTGATGCCGCCCTCGGCTGCGCCGGAATGGCTACGGGTGGGGTGCAACTTGGATACCACGCCGACGTCGGCGCCGTAGCGGGATGCCTCGATGGCGGCCCGCATGCCGGCCAAGCCGGCTCCCACCACCACCACGTCGTGTCGCACCATCAACGCCTCCGAGTTCCGAGCGGGTTCGCTGGCTGCAGACTACCAAGCCGCACAGCCCGCACGCGCTGGGAGCGACGGCCGCGATACGGGTGTCACAAGCTTGTTACAAGCGCAGACAGATCGGGAATGTTCGGGTATCCTGGTTGAGCCGCGCGACCCGTACGATCGCGCCCTTGTGAATCTGGGAGGAATGTTGGCGAAGATGGCCTTTGCACTGCCCGCCGCCAGGCGAGCGCTCCGCGATCTGTCGCAGCCGCAGCTGCTGGAGCGCGCACACGCAATGCCATCCGCCCGCACGACCAGCTACGGAGCTCCCAACGTCCAGACGCAGGTGCTGGCGCGGTCGAAGGGCAGCACGTTCATCGTCGCCGACGATCCCGCCGCCTACCCGCACCAGGCCATCGACCGCGACGAGTGGGAGCGCGTCTCGCAGCTCCAGGACGAGTACATCGCACAGCAGGAGATGATCGTTGTCGACGG
>JAWVEC010000161.1:0-4472 GCA_033856975.1 Gaiellales bacterium | reverse complement strand
AAGTTGTCCGAGATGCGCAGGTCGATCGGCGTCCACATGCCGGTCATGTACCAGCGGTCGTTGACCTCGCGGGCGACACGCTGGATGGCGCCGACGTACTCGGCATACTCGGGGATGTCGGCGCGAGACGGGTCGAGCAGCGCCAGCATCGTCACGCGGCCGCGCCACTCGGGGTGCTGCGAGATCATCAGGTCGAAGGCCCGGAACCCGCGCACCACGTTCTTGGACGGGTCGGTGCGGTCGACCCGCACGATCAGCTTCTCCGGCCGCGCCGACTCGATGCTCGGCTCCAGCGCCAGCACCTCCTCGGAGCCGGCCAGCCGTTCGAACTCGCCCGGATCGACCGAGATCGGATATGCGCGCACGCGCACCTCGCGGCCGGCGAACTGAACGGTGTGGTTGGCGAAGTCGACCTCACCCGCGGTCAGCTCGTCACAGCAGTGCAGGAAGGCGCGCACGTAGCGCTCGGTGTGCAGGCCGACGATGTCGCAGTGAAGCAGCGACTCGTGGATGGCGGTGCGGATCTCGTCCGGCAGGATCCGCCAGTAGTCGGGCATCGGCCACGGGATGTGGGTGAAGTGCTGGATCAGCGCGCCGGGCACGCGGGCGCGGATCGCCTGCGGCACCATGAACAGCTGGTAGTCGTGCACCATCACGATCGGACACTCGTCGCCGCTTGCCTCGATCTCATCCGCGACGCTGGCGGCGAACCGCTCGTTGACCGGCAGATAGCCCGCCTCCCAGGCCAGCCGGATGTTGCGGTCGACGTCGGGCTCGGTGGCCAGGCCCCACAGGTAGTGGTGGATGAACCACAGCGTCGGATTCGCGAACACGTTGTAGTAGCGGTCGTACTCCTCGCGGTCGTGCGCCACCAGCCGCAGCCGCAGGTTGCCGTCGAGGTATGCGCCCTCTGCGGCGACCTGGGCATCGTCGTCCGACAACGCGCTCGCCACCCAGGTCAAGGGCCGCTGAGCCGTCAGCGCCGACAGTGCCGTGACCAGACCGCCGCCGCCGCGCTTGGCCGCGCGCGAGCCGTCCGCGGCGATCTCGAATCGCACGGGACCGCGGTTGGAGACGATCAGCAATGGTCTGTCAGCCATCTGCGAAGGGTAGTCCAGGTCGGCTGGGCCCGGGATCCGCGGGCCGGCGGCGACGTCAGACGTGCGCGCTGTGCAGGTCGAGCTCGACCGGCTCGCCGTCCAGGTGGTGCATCAGCGCCAGCCAGTTTCTCAGCAGCCGCGGAGTGAGGAAGTGGCGGCGGACATGCTCCTTGCCGCGCAGCGCCATGTCGCGGGCGTGGCCGGGATCGGCCAGGATCGTGAGCGCGCGCTCGGCGCACTCCTGCGGCGAGGACACGAGGTGGCCGCTGACGCCGTCCTCGATCTGGCTGACGATGCCGCCCACGCGGCCGCCGATGATCGGCCGCGCCTTCCACAGCGCCTCAGACACGGTCAGCCCGAAACCCTCCTTGATCGACTTCTGGAGGCAGACGGCGGCATGCACCTGGAACGCGTTCACCTCGACCGCGCCGACGTTGTTGAGGTTGCTGAGGATGTGGATGTCGGGGTCGTCGTCGGCGAACTCGACGGTGTCGTTGTAGTACTCCCAGCCCTCGGGATCGTCGTGCGCCATCGAGCCGACCAGGCCGAGCTGCATGCCGGGATGCACGCCCTTGACCTCGCGGTAGGCCTCGATCACGCCACGGGGATCCTTCCACGGGTCGAAGCGCGAGACCTGGAGCATCATCGGCCGCGCCGGATCGATGCCGAACTGCTCGACGATGTAGGCTGCGTCCTCGGCCGCGAGCGCCATGTTCTTGGGCGCCAGCGGGTCGATCGCGGGCGGCCAGATCACGGCTTTCTCCGCCACCGAGGCCGCGTCCGGCACGTAGTCGTGCATGTGGAAGATGGACGCGTCGTAGCTCGAGATCGACGGCAGCAGGAAGTCGAGCACGTCCGGGTTGGGCGTCGAGAGGTCGATGTGGCAGCGCCACACCCAGCGCGGCCGGGTGGTGGTCAGCATCGAGCGGATCGCAGCCGGCTGAGGGTCGTGGACGACGATCATGTCCCACTCGTCGGCGTCGCTGAGCGCCTCGGCGTTGATCTGGTTGTAGCGGGTGAAGACCTCTTTCTGGTCGGCGGTCAGCACATGCGGATCGCCCTGCAGCCCGTTGTGGATCGTCTTTGTGACGTCGAAGAACTCGTCGCGGCCGTGGATCACCCGCCACTCCGTCTCGATGCCGATGTCGTTCAAAAGCGGGATCAGCGTGTACTGGATCTCGGCCACGCCGCCGCCGAAGGCGGTTGCCGAGAGGTGCAGCATGCGCCGGCCGCGCAGCGGCTCGGCCAGCGTCCGGATCTCGTCAGCCAGCGAGCGGCCGACGATCGAGGCGTAGTCGACAAGCGACTTGTGTCCCACGTTCACGCGTTGCATCCGGTGGACCCTAGATGATCGCAAGGACGGTTCGCCGCAGGCCGCCAGTATGCTGCCGCGGATGTCTGAGCAGGTGTTCCCACCCGAGCAAGATGCCACGCTGCGGCGGATGGCGGGGGCCGGCAACTACAACGCCTGGCTGGTCGATCGGGGCCGCTCCCACTACGGCGATCGCGTGCTCGACCTGGGTGCGGGAATCGGCACGTTCACGGCGCTGCTCGCCCAGCGCGCGAAGCGCGTGGTCGCGCTCGAGCCCGATCCGGCCTTCCACCCCGCACTCGAGCGGCGCTTCGGCGGATCGGACTCGGTTTCGGTGCTGCCGGTGGGCGCCGAGTCGCTGACGCCGGAGGCGGTGGGCGACCCGTTCGACTCCGTCGTCTGCTTCAACGTGCTTGAGCACATCGAGGATGACCTGGGCACTCTGCGGGGCGTCCGGTCGGTGCTGCGTCCGGGCGGCAGGCTGCTGTTGCTGGTGCCGGCCCATCCCCAGCTGTACGGGGCGGTCGACAGGGCGGTTGCCCACTGCCGCCGATATCGCCGCGGGCAGCTCGCGAGTCTGATCCACGAGGCGGGCATGTCCCCGCGCGAGCTGCGCTACGTGAACCCCGTCGGCGCCGCCGGCTGGCTTGTCTCGAGCCGCCTGCGGCAACGGGCGGAGATCCCCGGCGGGCCGCTGGCGGCCTACGACAAGGTCGTGCCGCTGCTTCGCCAGCTCGACCGGCTGCGGCTGCCCTTCGGGCTGTCTGTCTGGGCGGTCGCACAGCGGGATTGAGGTGGGGCGCGAGCGACGGTTGGTATGCTGGCCGGATGGCGATTGCGGCCTCCAAGATCCCCCGGCGAAACCTGATCCCGGGTCTCGCCATCGGCATCCCTGCGAGCCTGGTGTTCCTGTACCTGGCGACGCGGGGGATCGACGCCGGTGACGTGGAGCGGGTCGTGCGCCGAGCGCGGCTGCTCGATCTGGTGGCAGCGCTTGCCGTGATGGCCCTCGTCTACCCGCTGCAGGCGGCGCGCTGGCGTCTGATCGCGCGCGGCCAGGCAACGGCGCCGTTTCGGACGTTCCTGCGCATGGTGCTGTCGGCGGTGGCCGTGAACAACGTCGTGCCGGGGCGCCCGGGCGAGGTGCTGCGCGGCTACTGGCTGTCCCGTGAGAGCTCCATCCGGCCCTCGCGGGCGATCGCGACGGTCGTGGTCGACCGCGCTTCGGACGTGCTGGTTCTGGTGGTGGTGCTGATCGTTGGCTACCCGTTCGTGCACCACGCCTCCTGGCTGAGCCATCTGGCGCTCGCCGCGCTGGTGGTGGGCGCGGTCGTGCTGGCCGTGATCGCCGTCTGCCTGCGCTACGTGAGACAGCGCTCCGGCCGCGGGCGAGCCGCCCCCGAGGGCATTCGCGCGCGCTGGGTTGGGCGCCAGCTGTCCGGGCTGGTGCGGGGAACGGCGGCCTCCGTCAACCGCGCCGATGCGGCCATGATCGGGCTTTTGACCGTCGCCGCGTGGGGCTGCTTCGTGGTCAGCGAGTGGCTGGTCGCCGCCTCGCTCGGGATCGCGGTCAGCGCGCCGCAACTCGTGTTCGTGGCCGCGGTCATCAACCTGGGAGTGGCGCTGCCCTCGTCGCCCGGGTTCATCGGCACCTACCAGTGGCTCTGCGTCACCAGCTTGGCACTGTTCGGAGTGGGCGACAACCAGGCGTTCGCTTTCTCGATCCTGCTGCACGCGCTGTGGTTTGTCCCCACCACGCTGGCCGGGCTTGCAATCCTGCTGCACCACGCCGCCGGCCGGCTGGAACGACCGGCGCTGGCGGCGGACGCCCAGCAGCCGCGGCGAGCCATCTCGGGATGAGCCCGACCCTCGCCGTACTGATCCCGATCTATAACGAGGAGGCCAACCTCACCGATCTGCTGGACGCGGTCGAGCGGCAGCCCGAGGTGTCCGAGATCGTGATCGTGGACGACGCGTCCAGCGACCGCACGCCCGAGATCCTGGCCGCGCGCGACTTCAAGCTGCCGGTGCAGATGCTCCGCCACCCGGCCAACCGCGGC
>JAWVEC010000160.1:0-11201 GCA_033856975.1 Gaiellales bacterium | reverse complement strand
ACCTGACGATCGTCGGGCTGCACGGCGCGATGATGGTGATGATGGTGTCCAGCATCATCCTCGGCCCGTTCGGCCACTACATGGTGCCGCTGATGATCGGCGCCCGCCGGATGGCGTTCCCGCGCATAGAGGCGCTCACCTTCTGGCTGACACCGCTGTCGGGAGTGATCCTGATGTCGGCCATCAGCTACGGCGGCTTCCCGACCGGCTGGACGGGATATCCGCCGCTGGCGCTGCAGGCCAACGCGGGCATGGACGCCTACATCTTCTCGTTCTTCCTGATCGCGATCGCGATGATCCTGAACGCGGTCAACCTGATGACGACGATCATCACCATGCGGGCGCCCGGGCTGACCTGGAACCGGCTGCCGATCTTCGTCTGGAGCATGCTCGCCACCACCGTCCTGATGCTGCTGGGCGCACCCGTGCTGGTGGCCGGGCTGCTGATGGAGGCGCTCGACCGCACCTCCAGCACCAACTTCTTCGTCGCGGCCAACGGCGGCAGCCCGTTCCTGTTCGAGAACCTGTTCTGGTTCTTCGGCCACCCCGAGGTGTACATCCTCGCCCTGCCCGGATTCGGCATCGTGCTCGAGATCCTGCCCGTGTTCGCCCGCAAACCGTTGTGGGGCTACCGGGTGGCGGTCAGCGGCCTGCTGGGCGTGGCCCTGCTCTCGTTCATGGTCTGGCAGCACCACCTGTTCGTGAGCGGCATCAACTCCAGCCTGCGCCCGTTCTACATGCTCACGACCGAGCTGATCTCGGTGCCGACCGGGTTCGTGTTCCTGGCCGGCATGGGGACGCTGTGGCGAGCGCGGATCCGCTACTCGGTGCCGATGCTGTTCTCGCTCGCATTCTTCTTCAACTTCCTGATCGGTGGCCTGTCGGGCGTGTTCCTGTCCGACGTGCCCAGCGACGTCTCGCTGCACGGCAGCTACTTCGTGATGGCGCACTTCCATTACACGATCATGGGCGGCCTGATATTCGCGTTCTTCGCCGGCCTCTACTACTGGCTGCCGAAGATGAACGGGCTGGAGCTGGACGAGCGGCTCGGCAAGCTGCACTTCTGGACGATGTTCCTGGCCTTCAACTCGACCTTCCTGCCGCTGTTCGCGCTGGGCATGATGGGCATGCCGCGGCGCGTCTCGACCTACGCCCCCCACCTCCAGTTTCTCAACGACTGGGCCTCGGTGTCGGCGTTCGTGCTGGGCGGCTCGATGCTGATCTTCATCGCCAACCTGGTGTGGTCGCTTGGGTTCGCCCGCCGCCCCGCCAGCTCCAACCCGTGGCAGTCGCGCGGCCTGGAGTGGCAGGTGGCGACCCCGGTGCCGCTCGAGAACTTCGACGAGGTGCCCACCATCCTGGCGGGCCCGTACGAGTACGGCGACCCAAACGCCCTTCCGGTGGCGCGTCTGACGGTGTCCGCGATGCCGGCCACGGCGGGAGACTGAGATGGGCGTGATCACCACCGACAGCCCCAACGATCCAGGCTACGCGCGGGCGCGGTTCATCGGCGCTCGCCTGCTGGTGGCCGGCGACGCCTTCTTCTTCCTCGGATTCCTGTTCGCCTACCTCTACCTGCGCGCGCTGGACAGCAACGGCAACTGGCATCCCGCACACACCGATCCCTCGGTGGTGCTGGGCACGATCACGCTCGTCGCGGTGGTGGCCGCAACCGCGGTGCTGCACTTCGCGAGCAGCCAGCGGCTGCGATCCGCGATGACGGTCGCGCTGGCACTGGTGCTGGTGGGCGTCGTGTGCGAGGGCATCCAGCTCTTCAACCCCGGCTTCTCGCCCAGCCACGGCGGCGGCTACGGGGCGGTGTTCGTCGGCTTTGCGGCGGGCTTCCTGGCCCATCTGCTGGGCGCCGCATACTGGCTCGAGACGGTCGCTGTCGACTCGCAGGCGACCGCCGAGCAGCAGCAGATCGAGGCCCGGGCGGCGCTGGTGTTCATGACATTCCTGTCCGGCGTCGCGATCGTGGCCTACATCCTCCTCTACCTGGTGTGAGCGGTGCCCGAGGACGTGCAGAGCGCGATTCCGCTGATTGCCGTGCTGGTGGCGGGCGCGCTGTACCTGGCCGGCTGGCGGCGGCGTGTGCGTCCGGCCACCGGGCGCGACCTTCGCTCCCGGCAGCTGCGGGCGGCCGCCTTCGGGTCGGCGCTGGTGGTGCTCGTGATCGCCCTGGTGGCGCTGGACGGCGCCGCCGACGCCGGCTTCTGGCCGCACATGGTGCAGCACGTGTTGCTGATGACGCTGGCCGCGCCGCTGCTCGTCCTGTCGGAGCCCTGGAGCATGCTGTGGCGCCCGCTGCCGCTCGGCTTTCGCCGCAGCACGGCGGGCTGGGTCGCGCGTGACCGCAGCGCCCGCCCGCTCCGCGCGCTGGGACACCTGCTCGCCCGGCCGGTGCCGGCGCTGGTGGCCGCGATCGGGACGATGTGGCTGTGGCACCTGCCCGCGGCCTATGACCTAGCCCTGCGAAACCAGCTCGTGCATGACCTGGAGCATGTGACGATGCTGGCAACGTCGGTGCTGCTGTGGGAGCAGGTGATCGACACCGCTCCGATCCGGCCGGCACTGGACGCGATCCAGCGGGCGCTGTACATCTCGGTGGCCGCGGTCGCCGGCTGGCTTCTGTCGGCAGCGCTCGCATACTGGCCCTCGCCGCTCTACCAGCCCTACGTCGAAGCCGCCCACCGGCCGGGCGGAGTGTCGGCCCTGACCGATCAGCAGATTGCGGCCGGCATCATGTGGGGACCCGGATCGGTGGCCTACTCGGTGGCCGTGTTCTGGCTGATCTACAGCTGGCTGGGCGATGACAGCCCGGGACCCCGGCGGCGGCGCTCAGCCATGCGCGGCGCCTCCGCCCTGCGACAGAAGGGAGCTTGAGGTGATCGGCGATATCCCAAGCGACGTGTCAGCCGGTGGCGTGCTGACGCTCGTGGTGCCGCTGCTGTTGTTGGCGGTCGTGCTGTTGTGGGGCTGGTCGCTGCGCCGGAAGGTGCCGTGAGCCGGTATCGGACAGGGGCTCGATGAGCCGGCGCCGGATCGCGGCCGCGCTCGGGCTGCTGCTGGTGGTGTGCGGTGCCACGGTCGCGCTCGCGGCAACGCGTGGCGGCCGGGCGGCCGCCGACCGCCCGGCGCTGCGCGGCGACGCGGTGTGGGCGGCCGGTTCGCGACCCGCCCCCGGCTTTGCGCTGCACGACCAGCACGGGCGCGCCGTCTCGCTGGCGTCACTGCACGGGCAGCCGCTGCTGCTGGTGTTTCTCGACTCCAAGTGCAGGACGTTCTGCCCCGTCGTGGGACGCCAGCTGGGCGCCGCCCAGCGTAAGCTGGGAGACCGGCCGGTGCGGCTGGTGACGATCAGCGTGGACGGTGCCGACACCCCGGCCAGCGCACGAGCGGCCGCGAGGCACTGGCGCTGGACCGGCCCCTGGACATGGCTGATGGGAACGCACGCCGAGCTCGCGAGGGCTTGGCGTGGATACGGCATCTCGGTCAAGCCCACCCCGGCCGACATCACCCACTCGATCGCCGTGTTCCTGATCGACGCGCAAGGCAACGAGCGCGCGGGCTTCCTGCCCCCGCTGACGCTGCCGGACGTGATCTCGGACGTCAGGGCGCTGCGACGTGAGGCCGGACATGTCGCCTGAAACGAGCGCTCAGCGGCCGGGTGCGTGGCTGCAGGCGACCGCGCTGATCGCGGCACTGGGTGCCCTGGCGGTGGTGGTGTCGGCCGCCGAGGGCATGGGCATGGCACATCGAGTGCTGGCCGGGTTCAGCCTGGTTCCGGCTGTCGCCGTGGCCGTGATGGCGTGGTGGTGGCGGCCGATGCTGCGTACCGCCGCCACGGCCACGCTCGGCCTGCTCCTGGCAGCGGCCGGCACCGGCGCGCTGACCGCCAGCACAGGCGGCAGCATGGCGGCACGGCCGACCCACGTCGCGCTGGCGGCAGCGGCCTTCGCCGCGGCCTGCGTGACGGCGCTTCGGGCCGGCCGCCCGACGGCACCCGAGGGCAGCCTCCGCGACCACATCACCCTGACCAAGCCACGGATCATGACGCTGCTCTTGGTCACGGCGGCCTGCGCCATGGTGACGGCCGCCCGCGGGCTGCCCGCGCCGGGGCTGTTCGCGGTCACGATGATCGGTCTTGGACTGAGCGCCGGCGGCGCCAGTGCGCTCAACCACGTGCTCGACCGTGACATCGACCGGCGCATGAAGCGCACCGCCTCGCGGCCCGTGGCATCGGGCCGCGTCTCGCCGGCACAGGCGGCCGAGTTCGGTCTCGCCCTGTCGGCGGCGTCATTCGTGCTGCTGGCCTCGGCCGTAAACGTGCTGACGGCCGTGCTGTGCCTGGCCGGCAACCTGTTCTACGTGATCGTGTACACGATCTGGCTGAAGCGGCGCACCGAACAGAACATCGTGATCGGCGGTGCCGCAGGCGCGATGCCGCCGCTGGTGGGCTGGGCCGCGGCCACCGGCAGCCTGAGCGTGGCGGCGCTGCTGCTGTTCGTGATCGTGTTCCTGTGGACGCCGCCCCACTTCTGGGCGCTGGCGCTGCTGATCAGGCGCGACTACGAGCGGGCCGACGTGCCGATGATGCCGGTCAAGGGCGGCGCCCGCCGCACCACCAACGGGATCGTCGTCTACACGGTGGCGCTGATCGCGGCCACGATCGCGATCGCCCCGGCGGCCGGGCTGGGCTGGGGATACCTGGCCGTGGCGGTGGTCTCGGGTGTCGTGTTCCTGGTGCTGGCGGCCGCGGTCTGGCTGCAGCCGACCGTGCCTCGCGCGTCGCGGCTGTTTCGCTACTCGCTGCTCTACCTGGCGGTGGTGTTCGCCGCCGTCGCGATGGCCGCCGCGATCTGAGTCCGCAGGCAGGCGGCCACAATGTCAGCGAGATAGTGGGTCGGTAACCTTTCGCAGTCGTCTGGGGTCGGTCTCTGGACGCCGAAAATCGGACACTGCCCTGTGGCAAGATCGATCCACAGGGGAGTTCGCCAACTCGAAGAGGGGCAGATCGACGAGCTGCTATAGTTAGCCATATGGCTAACCAATCAACTGTCGATGGTGTGTTTTCTGCGCTCTCCGACCCCACTCGGCGCGCCGTCGTACGGCGCCTCGGGGGTGGACCCGCGACCGTCACCCACCTCGCCACTCCGTTCGACATGCGGCTGCCGTCATTCCTCAAGCACCTGCGCGTGCTCGAAGATAGCGGCATCATCCGTACGCGCAAACAGGGCCGTACCCGCACTTGCATGCTGCGACCCGAGTCGCTTGAGATCGCCAGCGCCTGGCTGGAAACCCAGCGACAGTCCTGGGAAGCCAACACTGACCGGCTCGAAGTGTTTGTCACAAAGGAGCACCAATCATGAACATCGAACTCGACCTGCAGATCGAACGCTTTATCGACGCGCCTCGCGCCGCTTTATGGGCAGCCTGGACGGACCCCGACCAGCTCGCGCAATGGTTCCTGCCAGCACCGAGCGAATGCCGCGTCGAGCGCCTCGACATCACTCCGGGCGGCGCGTTGGTCACCAGCATGCGCGAGCCCGGCGGCGAATTCGGATGCCACATCGACGGCTGCATACTCGCCGTCGACGAGCTCGCGCGACTCGTATTCACGACCGCGCTCGACTCCAGCTGGCGACCCGCCCTTGCCAGCAACCTGCGCATCACCGCGCAACTCACCTTCGACGAGCACGACGGCGGCACTCACTACCGCGCCCTGGTACGCCACGCCGACCCCAACGACAGAGCCCGCCACGAGCAACTCGGATTCGTGGACGGCTGGGGCGCCGTCACCGAACAGCTCGCCACCCTTGTCGAGCATCAGCGCGTGTAGGGACGACGGATGTCACCTCAGATCGAACACGCGAAGCACTCGCCCTCGACCAGCTGATTGGGTCATCCACACCGTTTCAGAAAAGATCCGGCGGAAGATCAGACGTGGTCGCGCGGGATCCGAAACGACCACGAATCGGCGTGCACCGCGGCATTCCCCTCAAACGCGCGCAGCTCGGTGGTGACCAGAAAGTCGTCGTGGTCGGCCTGCATCGTGCTCGACGCCTCGATCGTGACGCTCCACTCACCGCGTGACAGCGTCACCGAGCGCTCGCAGCTGACACGCGCCGCCAGCGGATCGTCCTCGTCGATCGTGAACGTGTCCGGCTCGTTCCACCTGATCCGCATGCCGCTGTCGGAGTAGAGCGCGTCGAAGCTGGGATAGCTGTGCACCAGCTGCGAGCTGTTTCGGCCGATGCTGCGGGTGACCGCGTGGTCGCCCGGCTCCAGCGCGAGCGTCACCACATCGGGTACCGGCGCCTGCTCTGGCGACCCGAAGGGCGCCGGCGAAGCTTGGTCGTTCCACGCCTCTCGCAGCGGCAGCTCGAGCGAGCAGCCCGGGCCGGCGTGCACCGTCAGCGTGACCGGCTCCGGTGAGGGCCACGCCCACGGCCAGTAGGTGGGAGAGATCGCCACCCGCAGCCGGTGACCGGGTGGCACCACCTGGCCGATCGCCTTCATCGCGACGGTGACGCTCTCTCGCCTCCCCGGCTCCAGCGTCGCCGGCCGGTCATGGCCGTCGCGGTGGGCGAGGTTCAGCAGGCCGCGGGTGATCAGCGTCGAGGCTCCATCCTCGGCCACGTCGCACAGCCGCACCGCCACCAGCGCCAGCGGGCGATCCGACTCCAGCTCGAGCCGCACGGCCGGCTGTCCCAGGATCGCCAGCGGAGCGGTCAGCGGATCGCTGTCGAACACCAGCGAGCGGCCGTCATCGGCGCGCTGGTCGGGCGGCAGGTCGGCGGGGTTTCCGAACGGATCCCAGTCACCCGCGTCCACCCCGGTCGACTGCGGGCTGCGGATGCGCAGCGCGCGCGGCTCATGCGGTCCGCGCTCGATGCCGTCCGCGCGCAGGCCAAGCGAGCTCCACCCGACGTTCGGCGACGGCCACGACGGCTCGGTCGCCCAGCTGCCGGGCCGCTCGCGATACGACGGTCGCGGCTCGACCGCGTCCTGCATCCAGACGCGCAGCATCGGCTCGTCCATGATCCCGTTCGGCTCGTCCTTCAGCCAGTGGTCCCACCAGCGCACGCACTCCTGGAGAAAGCCGATCGCCGGCCCGGGCGGGATGTTGTCGTTGGGGAAGTGGTGCGACCACGGCCCGATCAGCCCCTTGCGCGGACAGCTCAGGTGCTCGAGCATGCGAAAGACGGCGCTGCGATAGCCGTCCGCCCAGCCGCCGACGGCGTACACCGGACACTCGATGGCCGCGTACTCCTCGCACACCGAGCCGTGCTGCCAGTAGGCGTCCCGCTGCTGGTGGGTCAGCCAGGGCTCGATCATGGGCGCCACCGACTGGAGCCGCGTCAGCCACGACTCGCGCCACTCCTCCCCCACCACAGCCGGGTCGGGGGGCAGCGTCGCGTAGACGTGCATCGTCGTCGCCCACGACAACAGGTAGTAGGACAGCAGGCATCCGCCCATGTAGTGGACGTCGTCGGCGTAGCGATCGTCGGTCGAGGCAACGCTGATCACCGCCTTCAGCGCCGGCGGCCGTAGCGCAGC
This sequence comes from Gaiellales bacterium, assembly GCA_033856975.1. GTDB lineage: Bacteria > Actinomycetota > Thermoleophilia > Gaiellales > JAICJC01 > JAICYJ01. The sequence goes on along the minus strand of JAWVEC010000160.1, from coordinate 3,638 downwards.
CGCCTGCAACGCGGCGAAGCCGCCCCACGAGTAGCCGAACATGCCGACCGCACCGCTGCACCAGGGCTGCCCGGCTATCCACGCGATCACCTCGATCAGATCGTCTTGCTCCTGTTGCAGGTACTCGTCCATCAGGACGCCGTCCGAGTCGCCGCTGCCGCGGATGTCGAGCCGCACCGAGCCGTAGCCGTGCTGGGCGAAGTAGCCATGGCGCCCGGCATCGGCGACCGACGTGAGGTCGTTCTTGCGGTACGGGATCGCCTCCAGCACGCCGGGCACGGGCCGCTGGTGGGCATCGGCCGGAAGCCACACGCGAGCCGCCAGCCGGGTGCCGTCCGAGAGCGGGATCCAGACGTGGTCGATGCGCTCGACGCCCTCGATGGAGGCGCCGATGGCGGCGCCTGGATCGGTCGATCCACCCTTTCGCCCAGCTCCGGTCATGGCGGCGACCCTAGCGCATCGCCGAGCGTCGGCGAAGGCGATGGTGTGGCCGGTTTGTATCGTCGCGGACGACGCAACGAATAGGACAGTCGGATTTTGATTCTGTCCGAAGCGGTGCGAAACTCGGGCTCCGCACAACGATGAGAGGAGCAGCCGTGACCCCTGGTGAGGCGATCGAGGGCGTGTTCAAGGCCTGGCAACGGCTCGACGGAGAGGCGCTGATCGCGCTGTTCACCGAGGATGCCCGCTACGAGGATCCGCTGTTTCCCGAGCCGCTGGTGGGAAGCCAGCAGTTGCACGACTCGATCCCTCCCTCGATGGCCGACCTGGACGAGTGCGTGATCACGACCCTGCGCGTTGTCGAGTCGGGCGACACGGGCATGGTGGAGGCCCAGTTCCGCTCCCGGGTGGCGGACGGTGAGGGCAGGCTCGACTTCGACTTCGCGATGGTGGTCGAGCTGCGCGATGGCCGCATCGCGCGGCTGGCCGAGTACTTCGATACGCGGCCGCTGGTATGAGCGCCGAGCCCACGGCTCGCGTCATCCAGCCGCTGCACTACACGGTGCGGCGATCGCCCTACTTCGCGCGCACGCTCGAGCAGGGCGCGATCGAGTTCATGGTCTACAACCACATGTACATGCCGCTCGACTACGGGCGCGACCCCAGGCAGGACTACGACGCGCTGGTCGAGCGGGTGACGCTGTGGGACGTGGGCGCCGAGAGACAGACCGAGCTGCGGGGGCGCGACGCGCTGCGGTTTGCCGACTATCTGGCGCCACGCGACCTGAGCGGACTCGAGGTCGGCGGCTGCCGCTTCACGCCGGTCTGCGACGAGCAGGGCGAGATCATGGCCGACTGCGTGGTGCTGCGGCCGCAGCCCGACGTGGTCTGGTTCTCGCATGGCGACGTCGACTACGAGCTGTGGGCGCACGGGCTGGCGCTGGCCGGTGGGTTCGACGTCACGGTCAGCGAGGCCGACGTGCCGCCGCTGCAGCTTCAGGGGCCGCTGGCCGGCGAGGTGCTGGGGCCGATCTGCGATCACGAGCTGCGCGACCTGCCCCGGTTTCGCTGCGTCCAGACGCGGGTTGCGGGGGTGCCGGCCGTCGTCTCGGCGACGGGCTGGAGCCGCGAGCACGGCTACGAGATCTACCCGCTCGGCAGCGACCGGGCGCTCGAGGTGTGGGACGCGATCGTCGCGGCAGGCGCGGCGCACGGACTGCTGGTGACCGGCCCCAACATCGTGCGGGCGATCGAGCAGGGCATCACCGACACGCAGTACCGCATGAACTCGCGCATGAACCCGCTCGAGGCCGGCCTGGCCGGCATGCTCGACCTGGACGGCGCGCCCTTCGTCGGCCGTGACGCGCTGCGCGCGGTGCGCGACGCCCGCCCCAGCCGCGCCACCATCGGGCTGACGCTGGAGGGCGAGACGGTGCCGCGCCTGGATGACTTCTGGCCGCTGCTCGATGAGGGCGGCGCTCAGGTGGGCGTGGTGCGCTGGGCGGTGTGGTCGTACGCGCTCGAGACCTCGATCGCGATCGCGCTGGCCGACGCCGCCGCCACCGGCCCGTTGACCGTGCGCGCGCCGGACGGCGACCGTCGCGCCGACCGACACCCGATTCCGTTCGTCTGACCTGTAGGATCGAGTCCTTCCAGCTCAAGGAGTTTGTGATGACCCACCCGCCCCATCTGCCCGAAACCACACTCCCGCCCGCACGCCGGCTGCGGCGCAGGGAGCTGCTTCAGCGAGCGGCGCAGATGGGCGTCGCGCTGCCCGCTCTGGGCGCGCTCAGCGCGGCCTGCGGCGGCAGCAGCGCCGGCAGCGGAAGCTCGGCCGGGACGTCCAGCGCGCCGCCCACCGGCACCGCGGTGCTGCTCAACTACGACGGCTGGATGGGGAAGGACACGGTCGCCGAGTTCGCGGCCAAGTTCCCGGGCGCGAACCTCAAGCAGGCATCGCTGAGCTCGATCTCAAGCGGCGCGATCGTGCCGGCGATCAAGGCCAACCTCTCGACCTACGACGCCGCGCTGGGCGACGAGGCGGCGGTCGGCCAGGGGCTGGCGGCGGACGTCATCCAGCAGCTCGACTGGTCGAAGATCCCGAACATCAAGAACGTCGACAAGAAGTTCCGCGACGCCTATCCGCACGGCATCCCCACCGACTACGGCAAGACCGGCATCGGCTACCGCTCCGACCTGGTCAGCGAGGACATCACCAGCTGGGCCGACGTCTGGAACCTGGCCGAGAAGTACTCCAACAAGATCGTGTTCACCGACCTCGACCGCGACTGCATCGGCTCGGCGCTCAAGTACCGGGGCCACTCCGTCAACTCGACCGACCAGGGCGAGCTCGACCAGGCGCTGCATGACCTGATCACGATCAAGCCCCACCTGCAGGCGCTCAAGTCCTACAACATCGGCCAGGGCCTGGTGAAGGGCACCAGCGTGATCGCGATGGACTGGGACTACGACATCGCGCTGGCCCAGGCCTCCAACCCGGACATCAAGTGGGTGCTGCCCAGCGAGGGCGCGAGCGCGTACCTGGAGGGGTTCTTCGCCGTCAAGGACACCGCGCATCTGGAGGTGCTGGAGGCCTTCTTCGACTTCTTCCTGGAGCCCAAGCAGTACGGCGATTTCGTCAACACCACCGGCACCGCGTTCGTCTCCGACGCCGCCACGGCCTACATCAAGCCGGCGATCAAGAACAACCCGGCCCTGATCGTCGACCCGGCCACGCTCGCCAACGTCGAGTTCGAGAACTACCTGGGCGAGGCCACGGCCACCTACACCAAGATATGGGACGAGTTCAAGTCCGCCTGACCATGGCCGGATGACCGTGCGCTACCGCCCCCGGGCACGCGGCCTGCTGGCGCTGCCCACGCTGGTCTGGGTGCTGCTGTTCTTCGCCGTGCCGCTGGGCATGGTGATCGTCTACTCATTCGCCAGCATCAGCCTGGTCACCTACGACATCAGCTTCGGCTGGACGCTCTCGAACTACCGGCAGATCCATGACCCGCTCTACTTCAACACGCTCACACGGTCGCTGTTTCTGTCCGTCTCGGCCACGCTTGGCTGCCTGCTGCTGGGCTTCCCGCTGGCCTACTTCATCAGCCGCCAGCCGCGGCGCGCCCAGCGGCTGCTGCTGGTGGCGGTGATCATCCCGTTCTGGAGCAGCTTCATCGTCCGCACCTACGCGG